>CAYIKL010000017.1:12603-18994 GCA_964364045.1 uncultured Methanosarcinales archaeon | reverse complement strand
CAGCACACCAATCACAACCCACATGATTTTCTCCTGCTCCATTTTAACAGCCTCCAACCATTTGACCGGGGTCTTTTCCTGTTTCTATTCCCCTGTACTTGTTGCTTGCGAGATTGACATAGTTCAGCTCAATGCCTTTGTCTTTCAACACCTGTGCTTTTTGGAGATGCACGCTGGGGAAGAAGAGCACTTTCCATTTGCCAAGCTCTCCTAAGATCTGCTCATCGGTGTATTCAGCGCCATGCTCTGTAATCAGGTATTTCGCTAACCCCCTCATTGCAAAACTGTGTGCACAGCCGCACGCCGCTTCTCCTGCTTTTCTCCGGTATTGGCTTGCCTGCTCTGCCGTTATTTGTCCTGATGCAATTGCTTCCTGTATTTTCTGCTCAACAGCGAGTACCTCTTCTTTAGTGAAGATAATGGATGCTACACCGCAGCAGTATTCACAGGATATCTGGCTTGTTATACCAATATATCTGTCAAGATCTTTTCCTGACAATTGAATGGTTCTGTCAAGTGCGCCTAACGTTCTGATTGTGGCATCCGCCGCTCGTTGATTGTCCACACTCACATCATCGAAGTTTACCTTGAGTTCAGCTCCGTAGATGGGTGGCACTCCTCGAGGGATGACTTCTCCTGCCAATGCGCTTGATGCGCCGCTTATGCCATCCGTGACACTTGATGCTGCTGCTCGTGAGCCCGCCAGATTATATATCAAGAGGACTCCTAGGATAATAATAATCACCATCTGAATCTTAAACGTCTTATTTTTCTTCTTCTCTGTCACATGCTTTGCGATATCCTTGTTCTCCGTCTCACCTTCCATCTTTTCTTTGTTCTCAGTCATTTGCCTCCCTATCATCTGTTCTTTTTCTATTCTTTCATGCTTTTCATGTTCGTGCACTATCATTTGATTTCCTCCGAACTGTTTTATCTAGAACTTTACAAAGTAGAAACAGCTTAAGAGGTATTGTAAATAACTAGTTACAGAAGCATACGCTTGGTGTTTTGTGAGTCGTTAGATTTTTAAATAGGGTTTATTTTCATTGAAGATATGGATATGCGTAGAGCAGGTATCATCTTAATTGCTGTTGGCGTGGCAATTCTTGGGCTTACCTACCTTTTCAAGCTTCAGGAAGACAAACATTTAGAGCAGGTTTCAATCGAAACGGGAACCTGTTTTATCGATGGTGAATGTGTCTACGAGGAACGTGACTTTACCCTCTATATAATAGGGGGGCTATTGGGCGCATTTATTCTTTCCTTTGGTGTTTACTTCATCTTTCTCAAGCATACTGGAAATGCCGCAGGAACATCAGTCACACGCACAGAAATTGATACCTCTCAGCTTACTGATGAAGAACTGAAAGTATATCACTACCTCAAAGAGCATAAAGGCTCTGCATACCAAAGCGAGTTGGCGCGCGATCTGGAGTTGACTAAAGTGAAAGTGACGCGGATTCTTGACCGGCTTGAAGGCTTTGGTGTTCTTGAGCGCAAACGTCGGGGCATGACAAATATTGTTATTCTCAGAAATTAAGCCAATGAAACTAGTTTCACCACTACTTAAATAAGCTGTTTCATTCTCTCTCATTTAATATGGAAAATAGAGTCGTCGGGATGCTGATTATAGGCATTGCGGTATTTATAGGGATAATCATTTCCCTCTTCAATAAGGCATTGAACGAAATAGTAGCCACATCATGCACCGAAGGGTTAAGCTGCCCTATGTGGAAATCGATTGCTTTCCAGACGAATGTGAGCATCGGGATCATGAGCTTTGTTGTCCTTATCGGCATTTATTTGATATTCTTTGGCAAGGAAGTCCAAACGGTGACAAAGACAGTAAAAGAGCAGATCAATCCAAAGAATATAACAAAAGATAATTATAAAAAGATAATTGATAACCTTACAGATGATGAAAAAGCAGTCTTCGAGAAGGTCATCGAATCGGAAGGCACAGCTTTTCAGTCAGATCTGGTGGATAAGACACAGTTCCATAAAGTCAAGGTAACCAGAATCCTTGACAAGCTTGAAGGAAAGGGCCTGATTGAGCGCAAACGGCGCGGCATGACGAATGTGGTGATCTTGAAGCAATAGGGTTCCTATCTAATTGCCGAAAAGTATTTAAATATTAAGATATACTAATATGTTATTATGAAAGAATTATACAAAATCCATGCTGAAATGTGTAAGGTATTTTCTAATTCAACTAGATTGGAAATATTGAATCTTTTGAGAGAAAAAGAAATGTCAGTAACCGAACTTATCAAAAAAACAAAATTGAGCCAAGCCAACATTTCCCAGCATTTGTCAATTATGAAGTCCAAGGGGATTGTTACATCAAACCGGAAAGGTAAGAATATTTATTATAAACTTACAAATCCAAAAATCATCAAAGCTTTTGATATAATAAGAGAAGTGTTAAGCGAAAGATTAAGAAGTAGAATGTTGTGAGGCGAACTTCATGAAAAAGGCAATATTGATTTTGGCAATATTTTTGTTGAGTATTGCTGTTGTTTTGGCACGGGAAAGCCATGATAGTGAGATTGAAGAAGGCAAGAACCTTGTGGAAAGTAAGATAAGCTGCGACAAGCTAAGTAACGAACAGCTCGAAGCGATTGGGGAATATTACATGGAACAAATGCATCCTGGAGCAGCTCATGAAATTATGGACAACATGATGGGTGGAGAAGGCTCTGCATCTTTGAAACAGGTACATATCAACATGGCAAAGAGGCTCTACTGTAATGATAATATTTATATCGGCTATGGAATGATGGGTTCTGGCGGCATGATGGGTTTTAATGGAGGATATGGAAGCTGGAATATGATGGGTGGTTTATGGCCGTCCAGCTGGTTTGGTGTTGGTTTTGGAATGCTGTTTGTCATTTTATTTTGGGTTGCGGTGATATGGCTTATTGTGTGGGTAGTGAAAACATATGCCATGCCTCAGAAGAAAAGCTCTGCGCTCGACATTTTAAAAAGGAGATATGCGAAAGGCGAAATAACAAAAAAAGAGTTTGAAGGCCTGAAAAAGGAGTTTGGGGAGTGATATGTATGGAAGAAAACAAAAATGTATGGGTATGGATCATCGTAGTCGTAGCGTTGCTTCTCTTATTCAGCAGTTTTGGAATGGGCGGCTATGGCATGATGGGCTTTGGAATGGGATTAGGGTTCCTCTTTATGTTGCTTTTCTGGGGAGTGTTAATATGGTTGGTGATCACTCTTATCAATGCAGCATCCGGCAAGAAAGAGGAAGATCCATCAACCATCCTTAAAAAGAGGTATGCTTCCGGAAAAATATCCAAAAAGCAGTATGAGGAAATGAAAAAAGAACTTTTCAAATGAGCACAAGCAAAGAAAAGTATAACCGTATGGCAAGATTCTATGATTTACATAGTAAACTTGCTGAAAAGATATGGTTTACTAAATGGAGAAAAAGCTTTTTCTCTCCACTAAAAGGAAAGATTCTTGAAGTAGGCATAGGGACGGGAAATAACATTGAATTTTATGGCAAGGAAGCTAAAGTTACAGGGATTGATTTTTCAGAAAAGATGTTAGAGAAAGCCAGAGAAAAGTTAATTCAATCACGTAAGAAAAATATCACTCTAAAGCAGATGGATGCTGAGAATCTTAATTTTAAAGATAATTCATTTGACTATGTTGTAACAAGTTGTGTTTTTTGTTCAGTTCCTAACCCAATAAAAGGCTTAAAAGAAATACGAAGAGTTCTAAAACCAACAGGCAAATTAATTATGATTGAACATGTGTTAAGCAAGAATCCAGTAATTGCATTGATTGAACATGTACATAATCCACTAACACAATTCTTTATGGGTGTAAATATTAACAGAAACACTAAACAGAATATAATTCAATCAGGTATGAACATTGTAGAAGATAAAAATCTTGCATTATTTGATATTTTTCGTTTATTCGTAGCAAAAAAATCATCTGAAGAGGTATAAAATATGAAAACTGATGATTTCGCATACATCGTTGAAACAAAGAAAAGCTTTGATGAAGCGGTCGTCTCAGTATTAAAGTCGGTTGACCAGAAAGGCTGGGCTCTATTTCAGGTGTACGATGTAAAAGAAAGGCTCGCAGCAAAAGGATTTGAGCAAAAACCATTAAAGATTATTGAGATTTGCTCAGGTAAATATGCCAATCAGTTCTTGAACAAGAATAGGCTCATATCATTGTGTATGCCCTGCAAGATTAATGTGCTGGAAGAAAATGAAAAAATAAAGATTGTTGGAATGAAACCAACGATGATTTCTCAATTCTTTTCAGAAGTAGACAAAAAGGAGGCCGAGCAAGTTGAAAAAGAAGTGAAAGCAATTGTGGACAATGCACAATAAAAAATTCCCCCATGCCTGACAAAGAAACAGTTAAAAAGCTATATGCGCTTGGAAAGGCACAATGGTACGATCCATTCAAGAGATTTTGGAATAAAGCAGTTGCTTCTGAAGCTGAGGAAGAGTTCACACGCTTTTTGAAATCAAATCTAATTCACTCCACACAAATATTAGACTTGGGCTGTGGCACAGGTTTAAATCTTCAGAAGATAACCTCCCTGGGTCTTCCATTCAAGAAATATACGGGCATTGATTTTTCTCCCGATATGCTGAATATTGCAAGAAAGAAGTTTAATGGCATGCCAAACGGTGAATTCAAAGAGGCTGATATCACGGCGTTAAATTTGTCAAATAAATACGATATTGTCGTCTGCACATGGGTATTGTCCCATCTTGACTACTCATCATTAGTTGTTAATAATGCACAACAGTTCCTTGTTCCAAAAGGAAAAATATTTTTGATATTTTTTACGAAGCCAAAATGGTACGTAAACCTCTGGCTATTTCCGCTTTCAAGATATCTCTTCAAAGCGAAGTACGTTTCTGATGAAGAAGTGGCCAAGTTCAAAAACGTTAAAATGATAAAAAGCTTTACTGCGAATATGGCGACAGTTGTAGAGGTCGGTGTATAAAATGGACAAACAAAAAAACTATACAGAAAATATCCGTTATTTCAACCGCTGGTCGCATTTCTACAACAAAGACCCCGTTTCGCTGTGGCTACTCTGGACGCAGCGAAAAGCGCTCAGGCATATCCCTTTCAAAAGCAGCGATTCCGTTCTTGATATTGGCTGTGGAACAGGAAGCGGCCTTCGCTTTCTTTCACAGCAAGGCCTGTCAAAACTTACGGGAATTGATCTTTCGCCCGAAATGATTCGGCATGCACACCAAAATCTCCATTCGTCAGTCCTTCTGAAGGTCGCTTCTGTGGAGGAGCTCCCTTTCCTTGGCAATTTTTTTGATGTTGTGATAAATACTGAAGCTTTTCACCATTTCTCTGAGCCAAAAATCGCAATCAAAGAAATGGCGCGCGTTCTGAAAAAAGGCGGCCTTCTCTGCATATCCGATGTCCACTTCTTTTTAAAGCCGATTCACTGGCTCTTTGAAAAGCTCGAGCCCGGCTGCGTCCATATATATTCCCAACGAGAATTTAAAGATCTCTTTGAAAAGGCAGGGTTGACAATCATAAAGCAGCAGCGCATCAACCTGTTTGCAACACTTACAACAGCCAAAAAATAAGGTTCTCAAAGAGTTCGTGATCACCTTGTCCGCATATCTGTTCATGAACCCCAAAATGACCTGATTGTTTAGCACTACTCTTTTGCATTCTTTACATAGTGCAAATATTTACACTTTACAAGTCGTACATTTTCCAATCCCTACCGACAGCTGATAAAGCGAGAACCCCAGCAACAGAACACCAAGCACAACGACTTCAATGCCTTCGAATGGCAGCACTGCCAATCCGCCGGCGATGCCGAAGACTGCAGCAAGTCCGATGCCGCATGACGCGCATGCAGGCACAAGCACGCTGAGAAATGTTCCTGTCGCAGTTAACACACTGTCTTCTTTTATGCGCATGCTTTTTACTTTTCTTATTTTATAGAGCATCACCGAAACATTCATCCCGACCAAAACCGCCAACACGCCTGAACCAATCACTGAATGGATGGGCAAGCTTGTCGTGCTTCCGAAGAGGAGATTAATCATCTGCTTCGCCGCTGCCAATGCTCCGACCATGTTCATCATCGTGCTTTTGCCAGAACCTGATGGTCCGAGGATAACAACATAATCTCCCTTTGAGATATGAAGGCTTACATCTCTGACTGCGGGCACTTTGACTTCTCCTAAATCATATATCTTCCATACCTTTCTAAGCTCAATGATGCTCTTTTCCATAATTCTCTCATTTTCTTTTGTGTTTAAAATTCTTCCCATTTTTTATAAAAAGCAAATTTTTATGAGCTTCTTTAAGTATCTCTTCCGATTTATATAAACTTTAATTTTTTCAACCACAATATATATAAACC
>CAYIKL010000017.1:0-12503 GCA_964364045.1 uncultured Methanosarcinales archaeon | reverse complement strand
AATGGAGGTGACGCGAAAAGCGCCAAAATGAGAGCACATGAAGGTGCAGCGAACAGCTGTGTGGTTTGTGATGAAGCTATTTCAAACCCGATCTGCCCCGACTGTCTAGCAAAGAAGATGCGGAACTGGCTTGACGAGTTAGACCCTCAGCTTGCATCAGAAGTTGATGGCTTCAGTATTGAGGGCGACACGACCTGCCTCTTTTGTGGCCATGGCATGAGTATTTGTGCTCACTGCTACAGCATGGATGTCTATGAGCAGCTTGCTGTAAAGAACGAGAAGTTGGCGCAGGAGTTCGTGTCACGCTTTGACTTCGACTTGAGAAAGGATCTAAAGAATTTTGATTATTAATCTTTTTATTTTCTACCTTAATTAAACTTATCG
This sequence comes from uncultured Methanosarcinales archaeon, assembly GCA_964364045.1. Classification (GTDB taxonomy): domain Archaea; phylum Nanobdellota; class Nanobdellia; order Woesearchaeales; family JAGLXL01; genus CAYIKL01. The sequence goes on along the minus strand of CAYIKL010000017.1, from coordinate 12,119 downwards.
TCATATTTAAATAATCCAATACTTTCATCACCCTATGCAAAAGTTCTTCATCTATCTGACCTTGCTCTTAACACTCATTCCATCTGTCTTCGCCGACATCATTGCCTTACCATCACCGGGTCAGTATACAATGGCTGGTCTCATTCTCCTCATTTTTAACTACATCGTTAATGTTATTCTCATCGCCATCCAATCAAAAATATGGCTCCACTTAGGTGCAAAGAAGATATTTGCCGGTCTTGCTATTATCACGCCGATTATGTTTGTGGTTGAAGGTTTTGTTCTGTGGCTGATACAATTAGGCCCTTATTACCGTGCTATCTATGAAAACATTTTAGTTCTTCTCCTTTTTGCCGTCATTAACTTCGTCCTCATCTTTGCCAATTACTTCTTCCTCGCAAAACATTTCTGGCAGCTCAATCAAAAACAAGCGCTGAGAACAGCAATTATTATGGGGATCATTACAAACCCGGCATTGTATTATTTTTGTATGTTTATTTACGGGAATTATTTATATATTCTTTTCTACAATCCGCCTCCACCAAACCCTTATTACGGCGGCCCTTCGCCAGTACCGTTCCAACCGCCGTCATGAAACTCAAAATTATACTTGTCATTCTCATCATAGCAGCTGCAATTATTTTCTATCCGCTTCCAAAAACAAATAACACCCCACTCCCTTCAAATTTTTTAATTCAACAGTACCGATCCGGTGGCTTTGCCGGCATTCACGAGTACATGATTATTTTTACGAACGGCTCCGTAGAATTTAGTCCAAATTACGACACAATCTATACCTCACAACTATCGTCAGAAGAGCTTACTTTAATCACCGAATCTATAACAAACAAAAAATACAAGAAACAGCGGCAATCTCTTCTCGGCAAATGGGCTGAGCCAGCCTGCTGCGATCTGATGTATAGTGGCACTCGGATATCTCGCAACGGAAAAACACTTTATATTACCCCTTCTAGACCAGTGGCTGATATTTTATTCAAAATAGAAGAAGAAATAAGAAATAAACTAATTAACAATCAAAATACAGCGCAAACTCCCACGGATGCGGCCGTAACCTGACTTGATCAGCTTCCTGTCTTTTTAATTCAATCCACATCTGGATAAAATCCGAGCTAAACACCCCGCCTTTCATTAAAAACGCATGATCATTCTCCAACGCATCCAATGACACGTCTAGCGACTTCGGCACTGACGTAATCTTCTTCGCTTTCTCCGCGCTTAAATGATAAGTATCCTCATCCAACGGTTCACCAGGGTCGATCTTGTTCTGCACGCCATCCAACCCCGCCATGAGCATGGCAGCAAATGCCAAATACGGATTGCACAATGGATCAGGACTTCGAAACTCAATCCGTTTAGCCGATGGATTCGACGAATACATGGGAATCCGCACCGCTGCACTTCGGTTGCTCTTCGAATACACTAAGTTCACCGGCGCTTCATATCCCGGAACTAACCTTTTATACGAATTGGTTGTTGGCGCACAGAATGCCATCAGCGCAGCCGCATGTTTGAACAATCCGCCAATATAATGCCGCGCACTTTTGCTCAGCTGAGCATATTTATCCGTCGTATCATGGAACACATTGCTGTTCCCATTCCAGATGCTTTGGTGTGTATGCATCCCTGATCCATTGTCTCCAAACAGCGGCTTGGGCATGAAGGTTACAACCTTTCCAGCATTGTGCGCAACATTTGAAATGACATATTTAAATTTCATGATGTTGTCTGCCTGTCGTGTCAGCGTGTCATACTTGATATCAATCTCTGCCTGTCCGGCGGTTGCAACCTCATGATGCTGTCGTTCTACTTCGATACCTGCAAGCTCAAGCGAACGCATCATACCATTTCTCAAATTCTGAAACTTGTCCATGGGCGCAACAGGGAAGTAGCCTTCTTTATGCTTTGGTCTATACCCTCTGTTCGGCGCACCGTTGCTCAATTCTCCCCTATTCCATATTCCTTCCTCAGAATCAATAAAATAATAGCCCGATTGCGCATTTTGGTCAAAGCGCACGCTGTCCAAGATGAAGAACTCAACCTCAGGCCCCCAGTACGAGTGTGTTCCAATGCCGCTCGTCCGCAAATACTCTTCTGCACGCAGCGCAATCACACGAGGGTCACGGTCATAGGGCTCAAGCGTTTCGGGATGTGCCACGGTGCACACCAAGCTTAACGTTCGCGGCGAGCTGAACTCATCAATGAACGCGCTTCCGACATCGGGCAGGAGCATCATGTCGCTTTTGTTAATGCTTTGAAAGCCGCGGATGCTTGATCCATCATACCCAATACCTTCCGTAAATGTATCGTTAGTTAACTGCTGCGCAGGTATGCTAAAATGCTGCCATTTTCCTACAACATCGACGAACTTAAAATCAACAACCTCAAAATCTCCATGTGTCTTCCTTAAAGTCTCGATATAAGAATTTACAACCTGAAGCTCAGCCATAGAAACCACCCGTTTTTACTTTGGTAAATAATGGTGATATAAAAAGTTTTATGTTTTCTACCACAACCCTTAAAAACCACCTTTCGTAAAAACATATCATGGAACGGTATCTTCCCCAAATCAAGTTCATCGGCGAAAACGAGCAACAAACCTTATTCCAAAAGTCAGTTGCAATCCTCGGCCTAGGTGCTTTAGGCAGCGTTGCAGCAGAGCTTCTGACACGCGCAGGTATAGGGCATCTCATTCTCATCGACCACGACATCGTTGAGCTGAGCAATTTACAGCGCCAATCACTCTATGATGAATCTGACATCAATAAGATGAAAGCGAAAGCTGCTTTTGAAAAGCTTGAAAAGATCAATTCAGAAGTAACATTCACTCTTTCAACCGCACATATCACTCGTGACAACACTTCCTTGCTTAAAGCAGACATAATCTTGGACTGTACCGATAACATGGAAACACGGTTTGTCATCAATGAATTCTGCAAAAAGAACAACCTTTCTTGGGTTCATGCAGCTGCCTCAGGTTCTATCGGAGTCGTTCTCCCTGTTAGTGATATTTATTGTTTTAACTGCGTTTATGGCCACGCAAAAAATGGGATGACGTGCAACGACGCGGGCATCTTAAACACAACCGCATACACCACCGCTTCCATTCAGGTAACTGAAGCGATCAAAATACTGCTCAATAAACCTCATTCTCATCTGATTCGCTTCGATCTCTGGAATAACACATTTGACCATGTGAAAGTAAAGCAAGCTCCGAATTGTATGGTCTGCAAAGGAATAACTAATGGAAAAGAAAGCTTCACCCTTTCACGATGCAATACTGGTGTCTATTCCGCAAAACCAAATAAAAGCATTGCAATCGATATCAACAAAATAAAAAATGCATATGAAACAATCCGTGAGACGCCAATTGCAGTCTTCATCAAAGTGCATGGTGTTGAAGTGTTGGTGTACAACTATGGCGAGCTTGTGTTCAAGCAGTTCCGCGACGAGGAAAAGATAAAGAAGCTTGCGAAAGAGATTTATGAGGTAGGAAGTAATCACTAAATATATAAACACAAACGGAACATTCTTCCCATGCTCAAACTCTACTCCACTCTCACCAGAAAAGTCCAGCCATTCAAGCCATTAAAAAAAGGCAAGATTAACATTTTCGTCTGCGGCATCACCAGCTACGATTACGCACACACCGGCCATGCAAAGAGTTACATTCAATTTGATGTGATTGCGCGCTACCTGCGCTACCGTGGTCATAACGTCTTCTACCTTCAAAACGTCACCGACATCGATGACAAGATTATTGACCGTGCAAAAGAAAAGAAACAGGATCCAATAGAACTTTCGCGTTTTTACGAGAAGACCTATCATGAAGATATGAAGCAGTTAAATGTCACGTCAGTTACAACATTTGCGCGCGCGACCGATTACATCCCTCAATTAATCAGCCAAATCAAGCGATTACAAAAAAATGGCTTTGCCTACGAAATAGCCGATGGCATTTATTTTGAGATTGAAAAATTCAAAGAATATGGAAAACTGTCCAAACAGCCATTAGAGCAGCTCACTAAGCATCGCATTGCCGCAGACCTCAACAAGCGCAATCCGGGCGACTTTGTGATATGGAAGAAGTACAAGCCTGGCGAACCATTCTGGAATTCGCCCTGGGGAAAAGGCAGGCCAGGCTGGCATATTGAAGACACGGCAATTACCGAGCATTTCTTTGGTCCGCAATACGACATCCACGGCGGTGGTATCGATTTGATTTTCCCTCACCATGAAGCCGAGATAGCATTGATGGAATCATTGAGCAAGAAACCGCTGGTTAACTACTGGCTTCACAATGGATTTTTGTTGATCAACAATGAAAAGATGTCAAAGAGCTTAAACAATTTCATTACTATCAGAGAGGCAATAGAAAAATGGGGCGCAATGGCTGTCCGCTACTTATTCGCAACATCCCATTATCGTTCTCCCATTAATTTCACGGAAGAATCGATGAAAGCTGCACAATCTGCGGTTGACTCATTGAAAAATACATTGAGGGATACGAAACTGAGCGAAGCAAAATCCGGAAAAATCAACCCTAAATTCATCAAAAAACTGGAATCCTTCAAATCCAAATTTATCAAAGAGATGGACGATGATCTCAATACACCCCGTGCAACTGCAGCCTTGTTTGAGATTGCCCATGCGCTGAACACCGCGAATGAGTCAAAACAAACGCTCAAAAAAGCAGTGGGCATATTTACTGAGTTTGTTGATGTCTTAGGCTTAGTTCTCGAAGAAAAGATAACAATCCCAAGGAAAGTAACTGAACTCGTGAAGCAGCGCGAGCAGGCACGGAAAGATAAAGACTGGGGGAAAGCTGATTCAATACGAGCAGAAATCACGAAGCTTGGTTATTCAGTTGATGATACGGCACGTGGGCCTGTGGTGAAGAAGGTAAAATAGGCTATGGATAAAGAACAAATCGACAGTTGCGTTATTCTTGAACTCTTAATGGAAGAAAATAGAAGTAAAGAAAGACGACTACTTCAAAGAAAATGTGGACAATACATCTATCGCATTGCTGAAACCAAAAAGGGAATTATTTCATTGCCTGCACTTGGAGAGGTCTTTAAAACGATCTACTCTGTAGTCGATGAGCAGAAGAGGATGGTGTTGTTCAATAAAATTTGTGATCTGTTGGCGGAATGTTCTATTACGTTCAGTACTCCTGAGAAGAAAACGTATGTGGTTGCAGTTCAGGTTATGAACTTTGATGCCCTTATTCAGGCAGCAGATGCTCTCCGTGTGGCTGAAGCGGTTACTTCAGGAGCCGCCCTTATAACAATCGACCAGAAGCTCGTAGAGAACAAAAGATTAGAAGCCGAATTTACATTAAAAATCAAAGAGCCTTATTGAAACTTGCCTTTCTCACTTCTTGGATAAGCTCACAGGCAGTCCCATCGAACTTTATTGTGCCCCGTAAGTCATCGAGAAGCTTCTTCAGCTTTTCACGTTTTTCTGGTGATAATTTTTCTGCCATAAGCCAATAGTAGCTTATCTTGTATATATAGTTTTCTTATTCAGCCAAGAATTTTCCAATAAGCCAGCCGAGAAGTGAACTCACTCCTAAAACAATTACAGGAATTACTATGGCTGCCGGTGCAAATGTGGATCCAATAAGCCAAATAACCAACCAGAGCACGCCAAATGTCGCACCGATAAAAAATCCGATTTTGAGTCCTTTCTGTTCGCTCGTTCCTTTCTTATCTAAAGTCCTTCCAATTCCCCAGCCTAAAAATGAACCGAGGATAAATGCAGGTATGAGCGAGAGGGCACCATAATACAGGCCGCCAAGTATCGCAAATCCCTCTATGTCGCTGCCGCCAGACCGAGATGCCCCCACTAAAAACACTAACCAGAAAGCAATGTTACCAACTGTAACAATTATTCCTCCTTTTGCCCATGCCGGGAGATTTTTGAATGGCATTTTAGGAGGCAAGCTCGCACAATTTAAATAACTTACCACAAACTGAACCTAATCCAAACTTATTTAAATCCCCGTGGTTTAGAGTCTACAAAAAGGTTGATTACATATGCACAACAGGTTCGGAATGCACGTCGCCATTCTTGCATTGTTTTTCCTCTTACTTGTTTCTGTTAATGCGCAAGTAATGAGCACAGAGTATACTGTTAATGGTAAGAGAATAACATTAAACTATGACGGAGATGGACCTTTTCTAATCAACATAAGGAATTCTGCCGATAGCTCGAATATTGGCCAACCTGGGGGTTATGTTTGGGCCAGGACCGATGGGAAACAGTTCACCATGGATATGTCATTTGCACCCATAGCATCCGAAATCTCCTATGGAGTAAAAGAAGTAAAAGAAATAGCATTCCGCTGGTCTGTTCCCGGAGTTAAGCTTGACAAAACGAGTGCTTCGAGCAAGAACGGCTGCGTACAAGAGCAAAATACTTGTTCACGATGTTACAGAAATAATCGAATAGCACCTGAAGGGGTGTGTTATAGTCAAGAAGAATGTCTCACTGCATGCCCTTCGGTTTTACAAAAACAATGCTGGTTTTTAGATGAATGTGACGATGGAAAAACCAACACGTTAGACTGGTGTGAAGAATTTGTGTGTAAAAGACAGGAAACGACTTGCGAAGATTTAGTTATTAAAGGAGACGAAGCGACTAAGCTAGACATTGTTTTCGTTGCAGAAGGTTTCCACACGGCTGCTGATTTTCAACTTCTTCGAGAGAAATATCCTTTACATATTGCCGAACTTTTGAAGAGAGAACCATTTAAACCGAATAGCAACAAAGTCAATTTTCATCTGGTTAGTGGCTCTTTTGACTTTGGGTATACAAAACCAGGAAATTTAGATAAAGCACGTGAGTTGGCAACCAAAGTAGCAAGACACTGTTATCCAAATGCCGATGAGATTGTGGTTTTTGTAAACAGGCAAGGCGTAGGTGAAACCGGCATATTTGCAACTCATGGTGAGCATTATGCGCTGACAAGCATTTATGATCCGGTAATGTTTGTGCATGAGTTTGGTCATAGTTTTGGCGCACTCGGTGATGAATACATTGAATGGTACTTATTTGACGGTGAACCCAATCGAAACAGCTTTAATGATCAGGCGGCAACCGCTTTCAACTCTCCGAACATAGATCACCAGGTTGGCTGCCCAAAATGGTGTACAGGACCTGCGGTAAAAGTTGAAGATGAGTGCACCAGAATAACGGATGAGACTACATGTAGAAGACATAATCGTTACTTGGATACGATGTACAATAAATGGACAACAAGCGAGCCAACACAGAATTGTGTGTGGTTGCCTCGACCCCATCCATTATTCCAATCGAGATGCGTCAAGATTTACGATAACACAGATTTAGGCTCAAACTGCCTGCAAGGAGCGGGATGTTATCATGGCGCATGGTCTTCCCAAACATTTTACAGACCCTCGCCAGACTCAATTATGAGGACACTAAATGACCCTTCCCTAGGATTTAACTCAGTAAGCATTGAACATATGAGAAGCCTGCTCTCAAAATACAGCTAAATTTTAAAATTAAAAAATAAAATGAAGAATAAACTGAAAATTATTTCTTCGCCATGATTCTGAACATAGTGGTGCCACACTTGGTGCACTTTCCCTTCATTGCTTTTCGTGTCTTGCCACCCTTAGCTTTCATTGAAACTTCTTTTGCGTCCTTCATCTCACTTTTCGCTTTACACTTCACACAATACCCTTCAACCATTGAAATCCCCTCCGATTAGGCAACTTTCTCAATAATAAGCCTAAAAACAGTTGGTATTTAAAAACGTTTGGATTGGTTGAAGCACTTCAACGCTTAAAAACCGAGGATGTTTTTATTCTCAAGCTTATTTAATCCCAACTTCAACTTTAAACTTCTCACAGATAATAGAAACGTCCTTCCCAAATGTTATCTTCTTCGCTCGTGTAACTGTCTTCAAGTCAGCCTCAACCGACTCAATCATCTTCGTAAATCCTTTCTCTTCGCTCTGCAAGATAAGCTCATTAATCTCAGTTTTCAATGAAAGCCCTTTCTGCGACTTGTACTTCCGCACAGCCGAAATCACATCAACTGCAATGTCGCCTACTTTCTCTGCTTCCATATCGCGCTTCTCAGCAACCGGCCATTCAGCGAGATGAACACTTTTTCCCTCCCTAAAATAAGTTTGATAGACTTCTTCCGTAATATGGGGCATCAACGGTGCCATCATCTTCACCACATCTAATAATGCAGTATACAATGTGTATTGCGCACTTTCTACACCGTCGCGCTTGTTATACAACCTGTCTTTTACAATTTCCAAATAGTTATCACAAAATGTGTGCATGAAAAATTTTTCCACTTCTAATCGTGTTTTGCTGTAATCATAACTCTCAAAATTTTTAGTGGAAATCTGAACAACTTCACTCAGCTTGCTCAAAATCCAGCGGTCAAACACTTCCAGTTTTTTGGGCTTCTTATTCTGCAAATGAATCGATACAAATTTGCTCGCATTCCATAATTTTGTGATTAACTTTGAGCCTGCCACCAGCTCCTTGTCCTGAAACGCGACATCTTCGCCCAATTTTGATGTTCCTGCAGCAAACCGAAGCGCATCTGCCGAATATTTTTGCATGATTTCCTGCGGCGCAATCACGTTTCCTTTCGATTTCGACATCTTCTTGCCCAAAGGATCAAGCACCCAGCCTGAGATCGCAGCATGTTTCCATGGCACCTCACCAAAATGTAACACATTTTTCACGGTCGTATAAAACAGCCACGTGCTGATGATATCATGCCCTTGAGGGCGCAACGACATCGGCAGTAACTTCTTCTCCATGTTCTCAAAGAGCCGTGCTACAATCAATGGTGTTAAGCTTGAGGTTGCCCAGGTATCGAGCACATCTTTCTCCGGCTCAAACTCTTTCCCACCACAACTGCATTTCAGCGGCTTATCAACCAATGGGTCAACCGGCAGCTGCTTTTCGTCCGCTAAAACAACATTTCCGCATTTCTTGCAATACCACAACGGAAACGGCACGCCAAAATACCGCTGCCTCGAGATGCACCAGTCCCACTTCAATCCTTTCACCCAATTCTCGTACCGCAACCGCATGAATTCTGGATGCCAGTCAATCTTCTTTCCCGCCTCAATCAGCTTATTTCTAATGTCAAGATACTTGATGAACCATTGCTGCGAGCTGATGAATTCAATCTCTGTCCCACACCGTTCATGTGCATTCGCAACATGATTATGTGGTTCGAGCTTTTTGATCGCTCCTGCCTTCTGCCAATCTTCAATCACCTTTTTCCGTGCCTGATTGACGGTCAAGCCGGCATACTGCCCGGCAAGCTGGTTCAGCCGTCCATCTTTATTGAGAATATGCTTCACTTTGAGTTCAGGATGTTTGGCAACAAACTCAACATCAATTGCATCACCATAGGGGCACCAATATACAACCCCGCTGCCAAATTCCATATCGGTTAACGTGTCTGCTACGATGAGCACTTTTGCATTGCTTACCGGAATCGTTGCTGTCTTTCCAACAATATGTTTATACCGTTTGTCATCCGGATGAACGCTGATTGCAATGCATGCCATCATTAATTCTGGCCGTGTTGTTGCAAACACCACTTTTTCACCCGTGCTTGTCTTGACTTCAACATGCACAAACTGTGTTTGCTTTTCCTTGTCCTGCAATTCTGCCTGTGCAATTGCTGTTTGGCATTCCGGACACCAGATGACGGGAGCTTCCTTGCGATACACTCTTCCCTTCTTGAACAGCTCAATAAAACTCCACTGTGATATCTTCCTGCAGTGTTCATCAATCGTTGAATAGATGATGTTGAAATCGCACGAGATGCCTAAATTCTTCCAATCCGCGATAAATTCAGGCCGCAATTCGTCAAGTGTCTGTAAACAAAGCGTGATAAATTCCTGTCGCTTCATCTGCGATGATTTCACATTCTTCATCTTCTCGATCATGCGTTCAGTAGGAAGACCATTATCATCCGTCCCAAATGGAAAGAATACGTTATGCCCATTCATGCGCTTGTAGCGCGCAATGAAATCTTGCTGAGAATAGGAGAACGCATGCCCGATATGCATCCTGCCAGACATGGTTGGTGGTGGCGTATCAATCGTGTAGATCTTTTTGGTATTTTTTGGATCGAAAGAATAAATCTTATTTTCTTCCCAATACTTTTGCCAGTGCTTTTCCCGTTCAGCTGCGTTATAACGCTCGTCCATTATACGCCTGAAATGAGTTTGATTTAAAAAGGTAATGGGAATATCATCAGTAGCGACTGCGGAGCATATCGAGTGCGAAGCACAATAAGATTCTGCGACGCTATTGAACTTTAAAAGTTACCATTTCATCAAAACCATTAAAAACAACCTCAGCATACAACTACTAATGAACGAATCAGAAATCAAAAAGAAACTCACCCCTGAACAATATCATGTCTTGAGAGAAAAGGGCACAGAAGCTCCATTTACAGGAAAGTATTACAATCACAAAGGCAAAGGCGGCTATTACTGCAAAGTATGCGGCAGTAAATTGTTTGATTCAACGACAAAGTTTGATTCAGGCACCGGCTGGCCAAGTTTCTCTGATGTGCAGAAAGGCGCAGTCAATCTGCATGAAGATACTGGTTTAGGCATGCGAAGAATAGAAGTCACCTGCAAGAACTGCGGCAGCCATCTCGGCCATATCTTTGACGATGGTCCATCGCCGACGAAGAAAAGGTATTGCATCAATTCGGTGTGTTTGGATTTTAAAAGTTAACACGTTTTCCCATGCTTCCTAAAATACTTCTGATGATACTCTTCAGCTTTATAGAACATACCTGCCTTCACAATCGAAGTAACAACCTTCTCTCCTAATTTCTTCTGCATAACTAACTTTGACTTCTCCGCTTCCTTCTTTTGCTGTTCATCATGGTAAAATATCACTGAACGATACTGTGTCCCTTCATCAGGTCCTTGTCTATTTAATGTCGTCGGATCATGAATCTTCCAGAATATATCAAGTACTGAAGAATAACTTACTTTCTTTGGATCATACTCAACCTGCACAACCTCAGCATGCCCGGTTTCATCACTGCACACATCTTCATAACTGGGATTTTTCATGTCACCACCCATATAGCCCACAGCAGTTGATAACACACCTTTCACTTCAGAAAATGCTGCTTCAACGTGCCAGAAGCATCCTGCGCCGAATGTTGCGATTGTCATTCCAACTCTCTCAACGTCTCATCAATCGCATCAAATGAGTCATCCGCAGTGTTCAAGTCTTCGTAATCGTCAGAAGGTTCTACAACTGTTTCCACCGTCTCCGTTCCAGGAACGGGCATTGCCGTGCTTGGTTCAACTCCCTCTGGTGCATTTTGCGCACTATCTTCCGAAGTTGATGTGCATGCAACTAAAAAAACCATCACCATAAGAAAAAATACCGCCTTCATTCCACACTCTCCGGCCAGCTTGTACGCAACCCGCTCACTGCACTCTTCACACGAAACACCGGCTCTTCATTCAATACGAGAATCTTTACTTGCACAATCTCTTCAATGAGCTTCGCTCCTTCATCTGCAGTTAGCTCTTTCTCATCAACTGCATCTTCTACTTTTTCTTCTAAGTCATATAACAATCCTAACAGATACAGCTCAACTGGCCATTTTTTGCCATTTTCCTTCAACTGCTCTTTCACGCTTTTCTTCACAAAACCAGATTTTTGCTTCAAACACTGGTCTTTTGCTGCTCCCTTCTTCTCATAACACGATAGTGCATCACGATAATAGACCGTGCACTGCTCTTGCTTCGCAACACGACAAGGTTCTGGTATTGTCTCTTCTGCCTGCCCATTTTCTAACCTGCATTTGATGCGCTCTCGCATTCCATCAAACGATTCACAGTCAGGTGGTAGAACAACTTTTGGCTTTGTGACTGAACCGCCCGAGCTGCCACCTTTGGCGTACGCGATGGTAGAAAGTAAGAACAGCAGAACCAAAAAAAGTGTAATCTTTTTCATTTTTATAAGATATCATCTTGGTCTATATAATTCTAACGGCTCAAACGCCACAATCTTTAATAACCCGCTCCTCAGAAAATTCCAAATGCT
>CAYIKL010000016.1:0-19090 GCA_964364045.1 uncultured Methanosarcinales archaeon | reverse complement strand
GAAGAAGTAAGCGATGAGATAATTTTAGTCTATCGCACCTACCTTGAAAAACCGCGAACACGGAAGGGGTGGCCAGGACTGATACGAGAACCGCGACTGGATGGATTACCACGCCGAGCAGAGGGGCTTCGATTAGCAAGACAATTTCTCATCGATGTGCTTGAACTAGGTCTTCCAACGGCGATGGAGTTCGTCAATACCAGGACACCTCAATCGCTTGACGGTCTTATTGTCTATGGTTGCATCGGTGCACGCTATGTTGAGTCAGGCGACCATCGTGCATTGGCATCAGGCTTAACAATGCCCGTTGGAATAAAAAATGGGACAAGCGGGGATGTTGAAAGCGCAATCGATGGTGTAGTTGTTGCACATCAGCCAGATGTTTTTGGAGGTGGTATTACACCAAAAGGTCTTGAGTGTGAAGTTGAAACAAGAGGAAATCCGTATGTGCACACTGTCTTGAGAGGAGGAACAAACGGCAAAACAAATTACGATGCAGATAGCATAAAGAAAGCACAAGACCTGCTCATAAAGAATAGACTTAAACCATGGGTCCTCGTAGACTGCAGTCATGGAAATTCAAAGAAAAACTACCAATTGCAGCCCGGCAACTGCCGTAATGTCCTAAAGCAGATGGTTGGGGGTGGAAACAATTATATCGCTGGTGTAATGATGGAAGCCAATCACATTGAAGGTACGCAAGAAGTGCCATCACTTGCAGCGGACCGCGCGACATTTGATAAAAGCATACTCGTACCTGGAAAGTCAATCACTGATTCCTGTATAAGTTTTGAGACAGCACGAGAACTGCTTCTGGAAATGAAAAAAGAGTTAAAAGCATACCGTCAGCAATGTTACGAAAGAAAATAACTTACTTCACCCTATTCTCCAACCACTTCACCAGCAACCTAACACCTGCGCCTGTTCCGCCGCGAGCAAAGTAATACTTGTCTGCATTAAACCATGCAGTTCCTGCAATATCCAAATGCACCCACTTCACTTTGTCCACAAAATGCTGCAGAAACACAGCTCCTTCTATTGTTCCCGCATCAAACCCCTTGCCGATACTGCGCACGTCTGCAACATCACTTTTCATATTCTCTTTATATTCTTCCCACAATGGTAATCTCCAGACTCTTTCATAGGTCTCATTGCCTGCGGTAACAAGCTCTTCGCATAATTGGTCATCATTACTTAACATACCAGTCGCCCAATAACCAAGCGCAATTATACATGCTCCAGTGAGTGTCGCAAGATCAATCATGACATCAGGCTTATACTCTTTTTCAATGTATGCAAGCGCATCGGATAAGATCATCCGCCCTTCTGCATCGGTATTCATCATCTCAATGGTCTTGCCATTGTATGCAGTGATTACATCGCTGGGACGATAACTCGTGCCGCTCGGCATGTTCTCACAAGTAGGGAATGCACAGACAATATGAACGGGCAACTTTAATGCTGCAACGACTTCCATGATACCCATCACCGTAGCAGCGCCCGCCATGTCATATTTCATGTCTTCCATCATCTTTGGCGGCTTGATATCTAAACCGCCAGAATCAAATGTGATCCCCTTGCCCACAAAGGAATACAGCTTCCCTTTCCCGTATTCCATCACCACAAACTTGGGCTCTTGCGCACTGCCTTGGGCGACCGACAGCATCGCGTTAAACCTCATCTTCTCCAGCTCTTTCTTTCCATACACCGTAACTTTTACTCCAAGCATCTTCAGCTTTAACGCTTCGTCTGCCAAATATGTCGGTGTTGCAATGTTCGGTGGCATATTCACTAAATCACGCACATGCATGGTTGCTGCTGCTATTACTTCCGCTCTCTGAATGCTTTCCTTCTGTCCGTCAACAATGATCACTTCATCAACATGCTTCTCTTTCTTTCTCTCTTCTTTGAACTGGCTGAAGCGGTAATTGCCCAGCACCATCCCTTCAGTAAGTGCAACCACACGCTCATGCAATATTTCCTTCGCGTCACACAAATGCAATGTTGTCACCACACGTCTTGCGCAAGTCTCACGTGCAGCTTTGAATGATGCTGATGCTGCCCGCCGCAGCTGCTCAAGATTGTAGTCCTTTTTCTTTCCCAACCCGACAAACAAAACTTTGTGCGCTGCCATAGTGCCCAGCGTCGACACAATCTTTATCTGCCCTGCTTCACCTGAAAATTCTTTATTCTTGAGCGCTTTCCCGAGCTCATTTTTCAGCAGTGCATCTGCTTTTCTCGTAAATGTGTTTTCTTCATTCTCAAACATACCCAGGACAAGAACATCGCACGGCATCTTCTCAAAATCCCCTTTTTGCGCGGTAACTTTCATACGCAGAAATCATTTGAGTTGTGTTTATATAGTTTTTGAATTTTAATCCTAATAAGACATTAAAACCAGCTCTTTCTTCACATCAACAGCCATATGTTTAAATTGACACACATAGAAGTCGCCATCCTTGCGAATGAACAATTTTTCATAAGCAGATTTTCCTCCATACAAATGTTTATAAATCGAGTTTTCCTCCCTAAGTATAAAGAGGTATTGGATGACATTTGACTTCGTAATTCTTGGAGCAACCGGCATGCAGGGACGCATCGTTGTGCGCGACCTATTGGAGAAACACTACTCTGTTCTGCTCTGCGGGCGTGATAAGCCGAGAGTCGAGCATTTTCTCAAAAAATACAAGCGAACTGCTTTCCGCTACATCGAAGCGACCAAAATAAACACCATTGCCAAAGCAATCCGCTATTCAAAATCAAATGTGGTCATCAACTGTATGGAAGGCGACTGGAATTATCAGGTGTTCAATGTCTGTGGAAAGCTCGGAGTCAATTGCATCGATCTTGGCTCTGAAATACCAGAGACGAAAAAACAGTTCTCTCTCAACCCAGTGTTTAAAAAGAAGAACATCTGCGGCATCACAGGAATTGGATCCGTGCCCGGCATTGGGAATATCATGCTGCACCATGCAGCCGATAAATTTGACAGCGTCCATGAAATACATGTGGGCTTTGCCTGGGATTCAAACATCAAGGAATTTGTGGTTCCATTTTCCATTGAAAGTGTCATTGAGGAATTTACCGACCGCGCTCCAATCGTCCAGAACAAACACTTCAAATACAAAGTGCCATTGCATACGGTTGTACGCGAATACCATCATTACATCGGGAAAGAGAACGAAATTTTTGTGCGTCATCCTGAACAGTACACATTTTTGCATTACTTTGGACACAAGGGGCTGAAGAACATCAAATTTTACGCAGGCTTCCCTGACCACTCATTTAAGATTATTGTGAGCCTCATCAAGCTTGGTTTTGCCGATAGGAAAGAGATTAATTATTTTGGCACAAAGATTCGTCCCGTGTATTTTTTGAAGCAGCTTCTTAAAAACCTCCGGATACCCAAGGGCTACAAGGAAAAAGAAAATCTCTGGGTGCGCATCATCGGTAGAAAAAATAGGAAAATAAAAGTGATGTTGATGGAATGTCTTGTACCCCCGCTCAAGGGTTGGGAAAGCGCAGGCTGCAATATTGACACTGGACTTCCCGCAAGCATCATTGCGCAGATGGTAAAGAAGGCAATCATCACTCAAAAAGGCTGCTTTTCACCTGAAGTGGGCGTTCCTACCCAGCTGTTCTTTAAGAAACTCAGAAAACGGCACATGCGCGTCTATGAGAACGGGAGGGTCATTAACTGATGAAAATCCTTGTTCTCGGGCATGGCGCAGTAGGCTCGGTGCTCACAAAATTGTTGCACAAAGAAAAGGCAGTCACTGCTGTTTTGTCCGCAGACATTAATTTCAAAGAAGAGAAAATCACTGGAAAACTGCATCAGATGCACATGAATTTGAAGGATAAAGCCCACCTGCAGGAAATCCTGCAGAAGTATCATCCAGACCTTGTTATCAACGCGAGCCATCCGTCGTTTAATGCAACCATTCTGGAAGAATGCGTAAAAGCAGGCGTGAATTATATGGACCTGGCAGCCTGTTGGGAGCCTGATAAAAATAAACGCGCAGTGAGCCCATACAAGATTGAACAGTTCGATTTTGACAAGCAATTCAGAGAGAGAAATATTCTCGGGCTGATTGAAGCGGGAGTTTCACCGGGGATGACAAACCTCTTTGTCAGGCAGTGCGCAGACGAGCTTGACAAGCTTGACACCATAAAAATCAGGCTTGTGGATTACTCGGGGACAAACGAGCTGCATTTCGCGTGGTCAAAGGAGGCACTGCTGGATGAGATTAACTCTAAGCCATTAGTCTACAAAGACGGAAAGTTCATGATCATGGAGCCATTTTCTGGAGTTGAGAAGTACGCATTCCCAAAACCTTTCGGAAAGCAGGAGGTTAGCCTCATTTGCCAGGATGAAATTGGAACCATCCCATTTTTTGTCAAACTCAAGAATCTGGATATCAAAGATTATGATACCCAGGTGGATATCCACAAGTTCCTGTACAAGCTTGGCCTTATCTCCAAGAATAAGATCAAGATCAAGGACGTTGATGTATCACCCTTTGAATTTGTCAACAAAGTCCTGCCCGACGTTTCATTCAACAATGAAGACCCGAAGTTCAGTAAGGCGCAGTTTGCTTTTGCAGTTGAAGCGCAGGGCAAGCTGAAGAAAAAGAAAAGAACAATACGCTATTTTGTGAAGTTCCCGAAGCAAAAAGACATCAATAAGCTTGGACTAGGGGCAAATTTTATTTCCTATCCAACGGCTGTCTCTGCAAAAATATTTGCGCTTGCTGTGCAGCACATTAAATCACAAGGGATTATCCCGCCTGAAGCGCTGGAGAAGGATGTAAGAAAGTTCATCATTTCGGAGCTCAGGAAAGCTGGACATGTGCAGATAACGAAGGAACATTGGTGATAAGGATGGTTGACAAGGCTTTCTTGCCGCACAGAAACTTGAAATCACTGAGCAGGCACTCTAGAAAAAATTGCGCAGGTAGCTGACAACTCAAAAAACAAGCAAACGCTCACCAAAATAGCAGACGGGTGAGTTGGTTACAGATTGTCAGCAGCGCGCTTCGGCAGCTTTGGAACTTTGAAACATTTGGAATCCTATCAAGTCTAAACAATTTAATGATGCTGAGAAATCAAACATACCTTTCCACATGGATATGCTCTTCCTGCACACCCATCCCAACCAGCTCTTTCCTCACGTCATCAACCATCTGCTTCAACCCACACACATAGAACTCACCATTGGCATGCACAAACTTTTTCATCACGTGCTGCACATAGCCTCGTTCACCATTCCACCCGTCATGCGGCCTGCTTAATGTAACGACATATCTGAAGTTTTGATTTCCATTCGCAAGCTGTTCAAACTCTTCGCGATAAAGAATATCACACTCTGCCCGCTTTCCAAATATCAGCGTCATTTTTGCGCCATTCAACTGCTGTATCATCGAGCGCAACGGCACAACACCTGTGCCGGTGCATATGAAGAACTTTTCTCGCTTGGTTTCTTTCACCGTAAACACACCATACGGCCCATCAAGCGATACACTGTCGCCTTCCTTCAATTTGAAAAAGTATTCCGAACCCTTCCCTCCATCGACATAATTCAAGCACAGCTCTATCTTGTTTCCGTTTTGCTTCGAGGCTAATGAATATGCTCGCCGCACATGCGTGTTGTTGAAGGGCACATTGACCATGACAAACTGTCCTGCTATGAATTCAAACGGCTCCTGCGTTCTCAGCACAAAACTCTTCGTGTCGTGCGACAGCTCAGTTATCGTCTCAACCGTTGCAGTTATTTTCGCTTTCATAGTGATTCGTAATAATCCCTCGCGATGATCGCATCTCCCTCAATATTTGGGCTTTCCGAGATAAGTGTTCCCTTCACATTAAATTCTTTCAGCGTCCTCAGCGCATCTTTGTAATTGAATGCCGACTCTGCAAAGTTCAGATGGTTTCTCTCTCCCTTCCCGCTCCATTCAATGCCCTCGATGTGCATCTGCATGTTATTCAGCGCTTCTTTCCCCAGTCCCTCCTCAATCTGTAGTAAAATCTTTCTGAATCCATCGTACCCATTTACCCTTCCATTCGTGCGTGCACAATGGTGCGCCCAATCGATGCACGGCCGCACCTGTTCAACTTCCTGGCTGAGCTTGACCAGCCATTCAACGTCTGCAAACTGTGTTATCTTGCCGCCTGTCTCAGAGCGAAGCCATATACCATTTCCATTGTTTTTCAATTCTTTTACAACCATTTTCACATTTTTCTTTATATGTTCATACGCTTTCTCCTCACTATCGCCCATGTAATATGCCATATGGAAGCAGATGCTGGTTGCACCGCACTGCCATGCACGGTTGCTCGCAAGCAATACACGCTCGATGCTCGCTTTTAATACTGCAGGATCTTTTGCGTTTAAGTTGACGAAATACTGCCCATGACAGCTTAACACAACCCCATGCTCCTTTGCACTGTCCTTGACGAGCTTTGCTTTCTCTTCCGTGATGTTGACACTGCGGACAAACTCTAATTCCATCGCACTCAATCCGAGCTGCTTCACGTATGGAATGCCGTTCAGTGTTGATCGATCGGGTGTACCTAATGGAATGCCAGCGGTGCCGAAGTGGAGTTTCATAACTCATCGTCCACTCTAATAATCTGAGGGAACCCTTCAAAACGTTTTGTAATTAATACACCACCTGCCTTAAGGAGGCTGCGCTCTAGGTCTTCAACAGTATCCTCTGAGCCTGTAGCGTGAGAATAATTCATAGGCCCGAAATAATCGATTACTACATCTGCCGACCCAGCAAGTGAAGGCATCCTTTCAAGTGCCTCCCCTAATGGAACATTGACCAACTGAACACAGCTTTGGTCACGATATACATGACACCGCCCTATAAGTTCATCAACATGTGAACGCTGCCAATCTCTCAGTGGCAGTCGACGCGCAAATGTGAGCATTTCTTGCGCCACAACATAATTCAAAGGATCAATAACTACTAATCGCCCTCGATGACTTGGTACAAGCGCAGGTATAAAACCCCCGAGACCAGCTCCAACTTCAACAATGATACCAGCACCACTAACACGCTGAGCTTCATGAGGGTAATCTTCAAATGGTCGGGCTGTGCCCCATTTTCCCTCATCAGTAAATACTACCTTGTGTACTACGGTAAAGCCTTCATAAATAAGCAATGAATGACCACATTGATCCGTGATTGCAAAATTTTCATTTTCGCTCGACACTTTATAACTCATCACTTCACCCATTCATACCCCTTGTTCTCCACCTCTACTGCCAACAACGCATCACCTTCTTTCACAATCTTCCCACCTACCATAATATACACCTTGTCCGGCTTGATGTAATTCAGCAACCGTTGATAATGGGTTACCAATAACACGCCCATGCCCGTCTTCTTTTTAACAGCATTTACACCATCCGCAACAACGCGCAGCGCATCGATATCCAGACCAGAGTCAGTCTCATCAAGTAGCGCAATTCTTGGCTCTAACACGGCCAGTTGCAGAATCTCATTTCTTTTCTTCTCGCCACCTGAAAAGCCTTCATTGAGATATCGCTTGCTGAATGAGAAGTCCATGCTCAGCAATCCCATCCTCTCTTTCAGCAGTTTCATGAATTCTGGAACAGGAGTTTTGGTTCCCTTCATCGCATTCAATGCAGTTCGTAAAAAGTTTGCGATCGTTACACCTGAAATTGCGCTCGGATACTGAAAGCTCAAAAACAATCCTAATCGTGCGCGCTCATCGGCTTTTAATTCAACGATATTTTTCTCATCCACTAAAATTTCTCCCTTCTCCACAACATACGCTGGATGTCCCATGATGGTGTTTACCAATGTGCTCTTCCCCGAGCCATTTGGCCCCATGATGGCAACGACTTCGCCTTCTTTTACTGTAAGCGAAACACCTTTGACAATCATTTCTCCTTCAACACTCACATGCAAGTCTTTTATCTCAAGCGTGACCATTTTGAACCCCCATCAATAGTTTTTTCAGCGCAACCAGCCCAAGCATCATGCACTTCACTCTCATCACTGAAAGTGTAATCCCCAGCAGTTCTCCCATCTCTTCGCGCCCCATCTGTTTGATCTCCTCAATCCTCTTCCCTTTAACTTCTTCTGTGAGGATCGATGCGCTTGCCTGCGATATAGCGCAGCCATTGCCTTCAAATGCAATGTCACGGATCGCTCCATGTTCAACATTAACATAAATGTCAATCTCATCTCCGCACAACGGATTTTCATCATGGAAATGTAATCCCTGAAGTTTTCCCTTGTTCCGTGGATTCTTGTAATGGTCTAAGATATGCTCGCGGTACATCTGGTCGATCTCTACTCCTTCAAACGTGCCCACTGTTTGTGCGTTAATCATGGAACACCTGCCTTACTTTTTTAAGCCCTTCGACCAATGCGTCAATATCTTCCCTGCTGTTGTAACAATACAAACTTATCCTCACCGTAGCAGCAACACCTAACTTTTTCATCAAGGGCTGGCAGCAATGATGTCCCGCGCGAACACAAACACCTACACTATCTAAAACCGTTGCAACATCATGCGCATGCACGTCATCCACATTGAAACTGATCGTTCCACGCGGCTGCATGCTCCCATAGATCGTTATCCCCTCGATTTCACGTAACCTCTCAAGCGCATATGCACCTAACTCCTTCTCGTGCGCTGCTATCGCATCCATCCCAATCCCCATCAAATAATCAGCTGCGCGCCCAAACCCAATGCCGCCCGCGATGTTGGGCGTTCCTGCCTCAAACTTCCACGGCAGCTCGTTCCACTCAGTTTTCTCGATGGAAACGCTTTTGATCATGTCGCCGCCAAACAGAAAAGGCTGCATCTTTTCCAACATCTCTTTCTTCCCAATCAAAGCGCCAATGCCTGTTGGTCCCATCATTTTGTGCCCGGAAAATGCCAAAAAATCACAGCCGATGTCAATGAAATCAACAGGAATATGAGCAACCGATTGCGCTGCATCCACCACCATCACCGCATGTTTTCCATGCGCAATGCGCGTAATCTCCTTCACATCAGTAATGCTGCCAAACACATTCGACATGTGCGTGAGCGCAACAATCTTTGTCCGCTCATCAACAAAGCGTTTCAACTGCTCCATATTCAGCTCGCCATTATCAACATCAACCACGCGCAGCTCAGCATTTTTCATCCTGCATAATTGCTGCCACGTCACAAAGTTGCTGTGGTGCTCCATGATGCTCACGACAACATTATCGCCTTCAGAAACATGCTCCATCCCATATGCATATGCGACGAGGTTAAGCCCTTCCGTTGCATTACGAGTGAATATGACCTCTTCCGGTCTGCAATGAACGAACTCGGCAACCTTTTGATGTGCCTGCTCATACTTCTCTGTTGCAATCTCACTTATTTTATACACCCCGCGGTGGATGTTTGCATTGAACTGGTTGTAATACGCATTCATCACATCAACAACCTGTCGTGGTGTCTGAGACGTTGCGGCATTGTCTAAGTATATTAGCCTCTTCCCGCTATGAAATTTAAAAATTGGAAAATCTTTCTTCAGCTCTTCAACATCCAATTTTTTATGTTCTAACATAACCTCCCCTCCACATGTGCTCGTATCTCATCCGCTATCTGCCCAGGCAGTTGCGCAATGAACGGCTCCAAGAACCCATGCACGATAAGCTTTGTTGCCTCCTCTTTTCCAATGCCACGCGACATAAGATAAAAGAGCTGATCATTATCCACATGCGAGGTTGTTGCTGCATGGCTGCATTTCACTTCATTGTTATCGATTTCAAGCTGAGGAATGCTGTTTGATTCTGCCTCTTCGCTGAGCATGAGCACATCTTCCTTTTGGTAGCCGTCGCTTGACGGCGCCTCATTCTCTATTTTCACAAGACCACGGTAGATTGACTTTGCCTTACCACTGAGCACGCCCTTGCCTGCGATGTCACTTACCGTATGCGGCGCTGCATGAATCGATCGTGCGCCAATATCAAACTGCTGCTCACCATCACCAAAAAATATTCCTTTGATGTTGCTTTCAGCGCCGCTGCTATTTAATCTGCTTTCAACATCTGAATGAGTAAACTTGCTGCCAAAACAAAAATCAAGCCACTCCATTTTTGCATCCTGCTCGACATGCGCTGTCTTGTAATCAAAGTTATATACCTCTTTGCTGAAATTCTGAACAGCAGCAAATGTAAGCTTCGCGCCATGCTTCACAATCGCTTCAACCGCACTGCTGCTAAACAAGGGTTTGTCAAGCGACGAATGCTTCGCAATGATTGATGCTTTGCTTCCCTCTCCACACACCACAAGCACATGGTGGATTGAGTTGCTCAGCACATTCCTGTCAATGACAATCGGTTTTTCAAGCTCCGTATGCGGAGGAATGTGGATGAATAAGCCGCTGCGCCAGTATGCAGCATGCAACGCATGGAATTTGTGCTTTATCTCAAAATAGTCAAATAAATACGGCTTCACAAGCTCGGGATGCCTTCTCGCAGCTTCCATCAGAGGCAAGACGATTGCTTCATCATGGCTTGGCAACGATTCAACACGTCCATTACCAAACGAAAGCTGTTCCGTATTTAATCCACTATAATCTGCGCGTATTGTTGTGCCGTATCGCAGGTTTGGCCATTCAAGCACTTTGTACCTCTCAAGTGCCCTATTCCTTTTCTCCGTTACCCATTCAGGCTCATGAACCGACTGAACTTCCATCATCCGACACTACCGTCCATCTCCAGCTGTATCAGCTTGTTTAGCTCGATTGCATATTCAAGCGGAAGCTCTTTTATAATTGGCTCAATGAAGCCGGAAACAACCATCTGCATTGCCTGCTCCGCAGACAACCCGCGCGACATGAGGTAAAACAGCTGGTCAGCACCTATCTTTCCCACCGTTGCTTCATGTGCGATCGATGCAGTGCTGTTTTTGATCTCCATATAAGGGATGGTATCTGATTTTGATTTTTCATCAAGCATGAGTGCATCGCATTGCACGTTCGCTTTGCAGTGATGCGCACTCTTGACAACTTTAAGCAAGCCTCTAAATGAAGCAATACCTCCGTCTTTGCTGATGCTCTTGCTCCGTGTTGTAGATGTCGTGTGCGATGCAAGATGGATCACTTTCGTTCCGGTATCCTGGTGCTGGTTGTCGCCTGCAAATGCGATGCCGAGAAAATCTGATTTTGCGCCAACACCCTTCAGTACGCTACAGGGGTAGAGCATGGTAACCGCACTGCCCATATTGCCATTGATCCACTCGATTGTGCCATTCTTGTCGACAATTGCGCGCTTCGTGTTGAGATTATAGGTGTTCTTGCTCCAGTTCTCGACGCTGTTATAACGGGCACGTGCACCTTCATGCACATGGATTTCAACACAGCCTGCGTGCAGGTTGCTTCTCTCATAGCGCGGAGCAGAGCAACCCTCGATATAATTAACTTCCGCTCCTTTGTCTACAATGATCAGTGTATGTTCAAACTGCCCTAAGCCGGGAGAATTCATGCGGAAATACGCCTGCAACGGCACATTGACTTTGACACCGGGTGGAACGTAAATGAATGTTCCCCCGCTCCATACTGCGGCATGCAGCATGGCAAACTTATGGTCGTTTATCGGGACACAGTTCGTCATAAAATATTTCTTAAAGAGTTCAGGGTATTTCTGCAGCGCCACATCGCAGTTTTCGAAAATGACACCTTTTTTCTCCCACTCTTCTTTGAGATTGTGATAGACAATCTCACTTTCATACTGGCTTCCTACACCTGCTAATGCGTTCCTCTCCGCTTCCGGTATACCTAACCGCTCAAACGTTTTTCTGATATCTTCAGGCACATCTTCCCATTTATCTGCATTCTTCTTTGCATTGGGCTTTGCGTAATAAATAATCTTATTCAGGTCAAGCTTGCTGAGGCTAGGTCCCCATGTGGGGATAGGCGTGTTGTTGAAATATTCCAACGCTTTCAATCGTATCTGCAGCATCCAATCGGGCTCATTCTTCTCTTTTGATATTGCAATGACTGTTTCTGTTGTTAACCCCTCACCGGTCGTGTACTCAAAATTTTCCTTGTTTTTGTGATCGATTCTTTCTCGATCTATCTCAATTGTTTCAGTTTCCATCTCAATCACCTCCAGTGATATCCTTACGCTTTGTTACTGTATTTCCCATGTCATCGCTCATAACATAACAGGTTGCTTCACAGTCATCGGGTGTCGTGCATTTTGAACGGTGAAGTTCGCAGAATAACCCGGTTGTCTTGACAAGCTTGTTTATTTTCATCATTTCCTGAAAGATTGTATCCGGCTTGTCAATGAGCAACAGAGCTGATTTCTTTATCTCAGCGTCAATAGTTTCATTAAAGATAAGGTTATGCGCTCGCTTCTCTTTTTTATACTGAGAAATTGCAGCTCCGGTAACACCAAGAGTATGCGCGACATTCTTCTGTGGCAATCCGGCCTTTATCAGCTCAAGTGCAAATGCTTTTCTTATAGCAGGAAGCACATACCATACTTCAATCTCCTGTGGAAAAATCAATTTTTGACTGATAGCCATCATCACACCTCCCACAACACTGATTAACTATTGTTAAGAATGAGTATATAAATGTTTTGGATGACTTAAGTTAAATGGAGCGTTAAGAACTCTTCAAAACCACAACATTCGTCATTCCCCTTCTTTTCCTTTCGACAAAACCTCTGCCCTCTAATCGGTCAAGGATACGCGTCATTTTTGCCTTGCCAAAACCTGTTTTTTCAATAAGATCTGCTTGAAAGATAGCTCCGTTTTCCCTTACTAACTCAAAAACTCGTTTCTCTTCATCCTTTAAGTCGCTCACATTAACTACTTTTTTCTCTGGTTTCTTTTCAATAGTTTTGACAATGGTCTGGATCTGCGGCTTTGAGAAAATCAAAACGAATCCAACGACAACCAAAATTCCTACTATTCCCAATGATAGATATGTCTGCTGGCTAATGGTATCAACCATAGGACAGTAATCCTCTCCATGAGCAAGCGTGCAGCTGGAATCGACAAAATCGATGAGCGTATTCCTAAACATAAATACCATGACAATAATTAATGCTGAAATTCCGATCAACATGTGACCAACGTGTTTGTTTTCCATGCAAGCTATCAAAATTATCCAATTTATAAGGTTTTGCACATTGAAACTAGTTTCACAAAAGCCTATTTATATATGTTCAACATTACAGCTCTTATGGCATTTAAAGCATTTACAGAATCACTGACAAAGGATGGAGTTGAAGGCGAGCTGATTAAAACAATCTTTGTTTCGCTCATCACATCTTTTGTAACTTTTGGGATTCTTTATTCTTTTAAGTTGAAATATGTAGCTAATTTTATCCCAAAATATGGATTTTATTTATTCTTTGCCATTTTAAGTTATGCTTTAATTTTACCTTCAATAAGGCACGTCAGAGCATATAAAGAATTTCCATGCATGAGCGGCATGATGATTGGAATGACGATTGGGATGGTCGCAGGATTTTTACCAGGATTCTATGTCGGAGCAACCAATGGCATGTTCTGGGGGAGCGTGTTTGGAATGTCTGTGGGCATCGTATCAGGAACATGGAACGGGCAGTGTTGCGGGATTATGGGCATCATGGAAGGCATGATGGCTGGGTTTATGGGAGGAGTGATGGGAGCAATGACCGCAGTAATGATGTTGAACGATAATCTCAAAGCTGCTGGAGTCATTGTCTTTATTATTTCCGCATGCGTCATGGCTGGGTTACATTTTATGATATATAAAGAAACAAGAGGAGCAGAAAGAAAGCACAAAGACGGAGAACTGTTTGTGATTGCTGTAAGTTTCATTCTGACAATGTTAACGACATGGATAACTGTATTTGGGCCGAGGAGTGTGCTGTTCCAATGAGATTGCATTTCAAAAGAAGGAGTTGAAACACAATGACAAAAATTAGAAAGTCAACCATATACATTTTTGGAATTATTAGTCTAGTTTTAGTGGGGTATATTGTTTTTGCACAGAGCAGTGAAGGGGGAGTTAATGTAGCAGGAGGAAAAATCAGCCCGAGCCAAACCCAGTTGGTAAAACTCAGTGTTTCTGGAGGCAATTATATTTTATCCCCTTCAGTTATTAAAAAAGGCATCCCTGTGAAATTAGTAGCCGATTCATCTGTTGTTGGATGTGCACGATCAATTATAATCCCTGAATTTAATGTCAGGGATATTATTTCAAGCTCTGACAGAGAAATTGAATTCACCCCCGATAAAGCTGGGACATTCACAATAGCCTGCTCAATGTATATGTATACCGGGACTTTTGAAGTTTTAAATGAAGATGAAACTAAGTCTGGTTATATCGAGCAAACTCAAAGCGATTATTCCTCTGGCGGCTCTTGCGGCGTTGGAGGTGGAGGTTGTGGCTGCGGAGGATTTTGATAGGAGGTAAAAAATGGCAAAAAATAATACCTGGATTGTGGTTTTGGTAGTTGCGCTGGCATTTCTTTTGTTTGTAATGCCTTTTAGTGGAAGATGGGGAGGCTTTTGCGGCATGATGGGAGGCTACGGAGCGAACTATGGAATGATGGGATTTGGCTGGCTATTCATGCTTGTTGTTTTAGTTGCATTAGTCCTGCTCATAGTCTGGCTTGTACAACAACTCCAAAATCCAAGAAAAAGATAAATGGTAAAAGAAACAAACCTAGAAGGGGAAATCGTTTACACTTGTGAAAAGTGCGGATGGCTCTTCAGAAACAGAGAAATCGCTGAAAAATGCCAGAACTGGTGCGAAAAGCATACGTCATGCAATCTTAAATATCAGCAGCACGCAATAAAATTATGAAGCAAATGGATGAGTTAACGTCAGTGAGAAAAAGGTATGACCGGTTTTCAAGAGTTTATGATATTTTTGAAAAGCCAATGGAGATGAGTTTCTTTCGTATGTGGAGAAAAGACTTGATAAGCAATCTAAGGGGAAATATCTTAGAAATTGGAGTCGGAACAGGAAAAAACCTGGAATTTTACAGAAAAGATGCGAACGTTATTGGAATTGACCTGAGTAAAAGAATGCTCAAAGAAGCAGAAAAGAAATTAAAGAGATTGCAAAACAAAAATATAACGCTTCTTGAGATGGATGCTCAAAATCTGAAGTTTAAGAATAATTATTTTGACTATGTCCTTTGCACATGTGTATTATGCTCTGTTCCTGATCCTCTTTTGGTTTTAAAAGAGATGAAACGAGTGGTGAAGAAAAACGGGAAAATTTTGATGATAGAGCATATGTTAAGCAGGCATTGGCCCATTGCGTTGTTTGAGAATGTGTTTAATCCATTGACAAAAAGATTGTTCGGCTTTAACATCAACAGGGATACAAAGAAAAGTATCCATATGGCGGGATTAAAGATTGAAAAAGAAACAAATTTATTCCTTGATGTTTTTAGAAGAATAGAGATTAAGGGAGAATAAAAATGAAAAAACTCAAAGGAGGAAAAAATGGAAAATAAGAAGATTGAATGGATTTTGAGAATAGCCTTGTTTGGTGAGTTTCTTGGGCATGGCGTATTCGCCCTGCAGTTAAAACCTCGATTTCTTGAAATGATAACTGCAGCTACGGGCATAGGAGGAGCATGGGCAAATAACCTTTTGATTGCTATCGGATCTATGGATATCCTAGTTGCTGTTTTAGCTTTGGTCTATCCATTAAGGTTAATGCTTATGTGGGCAGCCTTCTGGGGGTTTGCAACAGCTCTTGCACGGCCTATTGCTGGCGATCCTATCTGGGATTTTGTAGAACGATGGGCTAACTGGGGTGTCCCCTTAGCACTACTTTATGTCAGGGGCTTTCCAAGAAAATTAAAGGAGTTGTTCAAATGAAAAAACTGAGACTAACCATCGAAGGAATGCATTGCGCTTCGTGCGCTTCGAACATTGAGAAGAGCCTGAAGAAAGTTCCGGGAGTCAAGGAAGCTTCCGTAACCTTGATGCTGAAAAAGGGTATGGTTGAAGCTGAAGACTCGGTTTCAGAAGAAGAGCTGAAAAAAGCGGTGGCAAGAGCAGGGTATAAGGTGGTGAAGGTAGAGTGATACACGAGCACGAACAACCAGTTGAAGACGCAGAAATAACGAGTTGGAAAAGGAAGCTTATCTGGTCTTGGACACTAACAATCCCAATAGCAGTGCTAATGCTTTCAGAACGGTTTCTTGGAAAAGCTTTGATTGAAATGCCGTACTCAATCATTGTTATCCTCATCTTAGCCTTTCCCGTCATCTTTGTGTTTGGCTGGGATACTGTCAAAGGCGGAATAAGGGGATTGTTTACATTGTATTTCAACATGGATTCGCTCATTGCCTTGGGCACCGTTATTGCATATGTGACGGGAATACTTTCATTTACCGGGGTGGTTTTGGATTATTCGGGTGTCGCAGCAATGATCATGGCTTTTTTTACTACGGGAAAATATGTAGAAGCCAAAGCCCGAGGGAGAGCTTCACAGGAAATCAGGAAGCTGCTTGAGCTTGGAGCAAAAAAAGCTATGGTTTTAAGAAAGAATAAGGAGATTGAAATTCCCATTGAAGAGGTGAAAATGGGAGATATAATAATCGTCAAGCCCGGAGAAAAGATTCCGACGGATGGGATTGTTTTTAAGGGAGAAAGCAGCGTTGATGAATCGATGGTTACGGGAGAAAGTTTGCCCGTCGATAAATTAAAAGGTAATAATGTTATCGGAGCCACCATCAATCAAGATGGGATTCTCTATGTCAAAGCGACAAAAATCGGAAAAGACACCTTTTTGGCGCATATAATCGAGTTGGTTGAAGAAGCACAGGGAACTAAAGTGCCAATACAGAAATTAGCTGATAAAATAACTTCTGTTTTTGTTCCGGCGATACTTACGCTATCCATTTTAACGTTTATCAATTGGTGGTTCGTTACATCTGATGTGAGCAGAGCCCTTGGTGTTGGGATTGCAGTGTTAGTGATAGCGTGCCCATGCGCTCTTGGCTTGGCTACCCCAACAGCATTAATGGTTGGATCGGGAATGGGCGCTCAGCGAGGCATTTTAATCAGGAAGGGCGAGGCGATTCAAACAATGAAAGAAGTGAAAATCATTGTTTTTGACAAAACCGGCACGATAACAAAAGGAAAACCTGAAGTTACAGATATTTATTCAAAAATAAAACAGCAACACCTGTTAGAACTCGCCGGAAGCTTAGAAAAATTAAGTGAGCATCCCATTGCGAAAGCAGTTGTAGAAAAAGCGTCTCTTAAAAAGTACAGGAAAGTCAGTGGATTCAAAGTTCTGCGTGGAAGGGGCATCGAAGGGAAAATTTCAGGAAAATACATGGTGATAGGAAACAGAACCCTGATGAAAGATAAAAAGATCGATGTAAATCAATTTAAAGAGAAAATCAGCGCATGTGAATCGCAGGGAAAAACAACGATGATCGTCGCAGAAAATAAAAAAGTTATTGGGATCATAGCCGTTGCTGACACGATTAAAGATGATTCGATTGAAGCATTAAAGCTCTTAAATCAGGAAGGCTACAAAACAGTCATGATAACCGGTGACAATGAGAGAACCGCAAAAGCTATTGCTCACAAGGTAGGGATCAAAGAAGTCATCGCGAACGTTCTTCCAGAAGATAAAGCAAAAAAAGTTGAGCAATTGCAAAAAGAAGGCATGGTTGCTTTTGTTGGCGACGGCATAAATGATGCCCCCGCATTAAAGCAGTCGAATGTGGGCATTGCAATGGGTTCTGGGACGGATATTGCCATAGAAGCAGGAGATTTAGTGCTAGCAAAAAGCTCGTTGATCGGCGTGGTACAGGCAATACAATTAAGCAAAGCAACCTTCAGAAAGATAAAGCAAAATCTGTTCTGGGCTTTTGCTTACAACGTTATAGCAATTCCTCTTGCAGTTGCAGGAGTGTTGCATCCAGTTATAGCGGAAATTGCCATGGCTTTGTCTTCGATAACTGTTGTTACAAATGCTAATTTGTTAAGAAGAGAGAAAATAGAAAACGAAAAATAGGGTACTCTACTCCAACACCAACAACAGTGCCATCACGCCGATGCCTAACATGATTCCCATCACCTGGACGAACAACTGAAACGGCTTGTCTTCATGGTGTAGTTCAGGCATTAATGTCGCGAGTGCAAGATAGACAAATCCGGCAAACGTGAATGGAATGAGAAATAGGATAAATGCCTCACTTCTTGAGCCGATAATGAGAGTGACAACCGCTCCAACCACTGCAACAAGCGCTGACAGGAAATTGAAGAGCAGCGCCTTCGCCCTGCTTAAGCCGCCCCTGATGAGGACTGCAAAATCGCCAAGCTCCTGCGCACCTTCATGAAAGATGACCGCAAATGTTGTTGTTATTCCCAGCGGAATGCTCGTCAAATAACTCCCTGCAATGATCATGCCATCGATAAAGTTATGCAAGCCATCGCCGAAAAGGTTTATCCAGACATAGGGCTTAACCAATGGGTGCTTATGGCTATCATGCATCTGCCCAAAAATATGGCGGTGCTGCCAGCGGAGAAATTTTTCAATCGCAAAAAAGACAATCAAACCTACAACCACATACAGCCCGAATAATAATGGCTCGATCCCTTCAAGCGCCTCGGGCAACAGGTGGATAAATGCATCTCCAAGCAGCGCGCCGATGGCAAAACTGACAAGGAAGAGCAAGAGCTTGTTCAGGATCTTTTTGCTGATTGCAAGCATAAGAACACCGATAAAAGACACAAAGCTCACAAGAACAACACTCACGATCGTATAAAAAGTTGCTGTCATTGATATACCTCAATGCTCCATGCTTTATAAGTTTTATTGATTTTCATTCTCAATAAGATTTATATATCTTCCTCATCTCAGAATAGTTATGCGCATGACACGACAGAAAAAGCTGCTGTATGCTGAGATAGAGAATATATCATCATTCTTCGATGCGTATCAGCTGCACGCACGAATAAAAGACAAGCGCATCGGCTTGGCGACCATCTACCGCTTTCTCAACACGCTTGAGCGCACTGGTAATCTCCATTCCTTCATGTGCGGCAGCAAGAAAATTTATTCCAGCAGCAAAAAGAGCCATGC
>CAYIKL010000015.1:0-19907 GCA_964364045.1 uncultured Methanosarcinales archaeon | reverse complement strand
AGAGCTTGAGAAAGATGAAAAGTTTGTTCTTGAGGCAAAAGAAGAATATGCTGATGCTCGGGATTTGGAAACGGGGCTACAGGAATATTTTGTCGGAAAGTATGGTGTCAGACCGGAAATATCATTAACATTTGACGAAGCAGCGCAGGCGTGGGTTGTTGCAACGAAAAATGGCCAGAAGAAAGTAAGTTTTGTTGAAAGCATCCCAAAAGCGCTGCATGAATTGTTGTGAGATGTCTGTGTGCCTTAACCGGTAATGTTAAGATTAATGTGTTGTGCATACTGTTCTCCTCCATGGCGGCAGTCGGTCAAACACTTCGTATTTGCCCTCTCCTCAGCATTCGCCTCGGGCTGCGCCACGGAGAACAGTATGCAGATAATCTTCTTCGTGGCGCGATGGAGCTTCGAAAGAAGCGGAATAGGGCGTGCCAAAGCACGACCGTCGCCGCCATGGAGAAGAAGATTATCTGCTTCATCATTTTCCACTTAACTTGACCTGTCGCCTTAACCAAACATTTTTTAAATAACTTCCCATTATTTCTGCTTATGGGGGACAAAGAGGTCAAAGCTGAATTTAAGCAGAAAGCGCAGAAGAATCCCGAACAGCACTATCCGGTCAAAGCGCTCAAAGAGCTAGGGTTCTCACGCGGCCAGTGCACAAATTGCAAATCATATTTCTGGAGCAAAGATAGAAGAACTGTCTGCGGCGACAGCGCATGCGTCGGCGGCTTCCATTTCATCGGCAAAAGCCCAGCAAAGAGAAAGCTGGATTACATTGACACCTGGAAACAGTTTGCTGCAGTGCATAAGAAGCTTGGCTATACACCCATCAAACGCTATCCGGTTGTTGCGCGGTGGAATCCTACAGTTGATTTCACCATTGCAAGCATCGCGGCATTCCAGCCATTTGTGGTTTCAGGGGAAGTTGAACCGCCTGCAAATCCATTAGTGATTCCGCAATTCTGCCTGCGCTTTAATGATATTGATAATGTGGGCATCACCGGAAGCCATTATGTTGGTTTTGTCATGATGGGGCAGCATGCATTTGTTGCGCCGCAGAAATATAACCTCAACAAATATGTTCAGGATCATTTGTACTGGATAAATAACGGCATGGGATTGAGAAATGAGGATATCACCATTCACGAAGACGCATGGGCAGGCGGAGGCAATTACGGCCCGAGCATGGAATTCTTTTCAGGCGGATTAGAGATCAGCAATCAGGTGTATATGCAATATGAAATCACCAATGGAAAGCAGAAAGAGCTTGCAATCAAGGTGCTTGATATGGGACAGGGGCATGAGCGCGTGCCGTGGTTTACGCACGGCGAGAGCACAAGCTATGAGACGACGTTTCCCAGTGTCATCAAGAAGCTGCGCTCGATTACCGGGGTGACGGTTGATAAAGATGTCATGAAGCGCTTTCTCCCGTATGCAGGCTGGCTGAATATCGATGAAGTTGCAAATGTTGATGCTGCGTGGAAGAAAGTTTCTGAGAAAGTTGGGGTTGGTGTTGATGCGCTGCGCGAGCAGATACAAAAGCAGGCGGCTCTTTATTCCATCGCGGAGCACAGCAGAGCATTGCTGTTTGCATTAAGCGATGGCGCTCTGCCAAGCAATGTTGGCGGCGGGTATAATCTGCGCGTGATATTGCGCCGTGCGCTGGGGCTGGCGGATCACTATGGATGGGATGTCAATCTTGGAGAGCTGTGTTCGCTGCATGCTGCCTATCTGAAGCCACTGTTTCCGGAATTGAAACGGAACATTGAGGATGTGAAAAAAATACTTGATGTTGAGAAGAGCAAATTTGAAAACACAAAGCAAAAAGCGCATTCAGTCATCAGGAAAGTTGTACAAGATAAGATTGATGATGCGGTGCTGCTGCGGCTGTATGACAGCCAAGGAATAAACCCTGAATTAGTCAGGGAAGAGGCACGGAAAGAAGGTGTTATGATTGCGGTGCCTGAAAATTTCTATGCGAGAATAGCGGAAATGCATGAAAAGCAGGTTCAGGCGCATGAGACAAAAAAAGAGGAGAAGCTGCCGCTCGATGATGTTAAGGATACGCAGGCATTGTATTTTGATGATTGGAATGTGCCAGCAAAGTTCAGCGCGAGGGTTGTGAAGGTTATTGGCGATGCGGTTGTGCTCGATAAAACGTGGTTCTATCCTACATCGGGAGGACAGTTGCATGATCTAGGGCGTTTGGGTGGGTATGAGGTTGTTGATGTGTTTAAGCAGGGTGCAGTTATCGTCCACAAGATCAATGCGATGTCAAAGCTAAAAGCTTGGGAAACGGTTGTGTGCACGATCGATCCGCAGCGAAGAAAGCAGCTTGCACAGCATCACACTGCAACTCACATTGTGAATGCTGCTGCGCGGAATGTGTTGGGCAACCATATCAATCAAGCAAGCGCAAAGAAGACAGTTGAGAAAGGGAGCATTGATATTACTCATTATTCCCGGCTGAATGATAAGGAGCTGTTTGCGATCGAGAAAGAAGCAAATGCAATCGTTACGAAAGGGAAGAAGGTGCTGAAGCGCTTCATGCCGCGCGGTCAGGCCGAGAAAAAGTTTGGCGTGGGCATCTATCAGGGCGGTGTTGCTCCGGGAAAGATGCTGCGTATTGTTGAAATCTCAGGCGTTGATGTCGAGGCGTGCGGTGGAACCCATCTGAACAACACAAAAGAAGCTGATTTAATCCATATCATCAATTCAAACAAGGTTGCAGATGATGTTGTGCGTGTGGAGTTTGTTGCAGGAAAAGCGGCGCATGAGTGGGAGAAGGAGATGAAGGTGAGGAGTGAACGCATTGTTCAACTTATTGACAAGCTTGGCGTGAGGGTTACTGTATCGCCGCACAGCGTGCAGCTTGCTGCTGAGGTGTTTTCGGTTTCGGTTGAGCAATTATTTGACACACTCGTGAAGTTTATTGATATGGTTGAAGAAAACAGCAAGAAGCTGCAGGAGAAAAAGAAGTTCTCGTCTGCTCCACTTGATAAATTCTGTGTTCAGCTTTTTGAGCACTGGAAAGAGCAGAACAAAAAGATCGAGCAGCTGCATGACACGCTTGCGAAAGAGCAGGTGAAGAAACTTCACGAGAAAAGCGTTGCTGTGCTGCATCTTGATGTTCATGCGCTGCGGGAGATTGCAGCTCGGTTTAAGAATATTTTACTGGTCAATAAAGAAGGGGCGTTTGTGTTCAAGGGAAGCGATGAGAAGTTTAAGGAATTGATTCTTTTGGGTGCGAAAGGTGGCGGGAAGGAGCTGAGGCAGGGGAAAATTGATACTAAGAAAGCGCTGGGCTTTCGGTTCTAGACGTTATCTTTATTAATAAGAAATAATTATATCTTCCACATGGTCCAACATAATCTCGGCATTCGGCATTTTCATCGGCATCGCAAGCCGCACTTCAAGGGCTGGAAGCGGGTTCTTGACCGAGGAATGGCAAAAATAGCCCTGTTAGGGCCGATGGTTGCGCTTCCACAGGTTTTTCATGTCTGGACAACACGAGATGCATCTAACCTTTCCCCTATCACGTGGTTTACTTGGCTTGTTCTGGCGTTTGTCTGGCTTGCGTATGGTGTTTTACACAAGGAGAGGCCTATCGTTGCGGTTAACATCGGCTGGATCATTATCAATACATCAATCGTGGTTGGCATAATTTTATATGGATAACTTTAAATAAGTTGATTGCTTCTTTTTGATTATGAAAAAAGGGCTGCGCATCCTACGCATTAAGGGTATTGATGTCTACCTGCACTATTCGTGGTGGATTATTTTCGCTTTGCTTGCGTATAGCCTCGCGTTAGATTTTTTCCCGTCAGCATATCCCGGATTAAGCGGTGTGATGTACTGGCTCATGGGCGGTCTGGCTGCCTTGTCATTGTTTGTTTCTGTGTTATTGCACGAGCTAAGCCATTCATTTGTCGCAAAGGCGAGAAAGATAAAAGTTGAGAGCATTACACTATTCTTTTTTGGCGGTGTTGCATCATTGCCGAGCGAAGATATTCAACCTACGACAGAATTCTGGATGGCGTTAGCTGGGCCTTTGTTCAGTTTGGTGTTTGCGGGTGTGTTATATCTTGTTCATCAGCTTGCACTGCCTTTGTTGTGGGAAGCGGTGACTGCGTATTTGTGGCAGATCAATTTGATCTTAGGATTGTTTAATCTTGTACCGGGCTTCCCACTCGATGGAGGCAGGGTGTTTCGTGCGTTGCTGATGTTTTATTATCATGACATACGGAAAGCAACGCGCATCGCAAGCAGAGGCGGCAGGTTCTTTGGCGGGTTGCTGGTGTTTTTGGGCTTCCTGAACTTACTTGGAGGAAATTTTGCCGGGCTCTGGTCTGTATTCTTAGGAGGTTTTCTCTGGATGATTGCGAAAAGCAGCTATGAGCAGGTGCTTATTAAAGAAGTGTTAGCAAAAATTCCTGTTCATGAGGTGATGGTAAAGAAGTATCTGTCGGTGCAGCAGGGTGATAGGTTCGATAAAGTGCTTCGATTGTATAAGGAGAATGCCGATGACATTTTTATTGTGCGCAATAAGAGGACATTTGTTGGGATTGTTGATATGAGAATGGTGAGAACGCTTAGCGAAAAACTGAGGGTGGTTGAGGTTATGATCCCGGCAAAAGATATTGAAGTGTTGAGTGTCAAGGAAAATACGTATGATGCACTGAGGAAGTTTGAGACGCAAGGATTGAGTGTACTTCCCGTGGTGGAGAAGAGCATTAAAGGTGTTGTCACGATGAATAAAGTCGTGCATCGTTTGGCACTTGAGATGAAAAACTGACCAAATATTTATAAAGTAAAACCTGCTCCTTCCGCATCATGAAAGTGTTTCTACTGTTGCTGTTGCTTGTCGGCTGTAGCGTCGAGATTGGCGAAACAACGGGGAGTTCTGCTGAGGCGATCACCTATGTCCCCTATACCGGCAATCTTTATTCATTTGAACGGCCACAATATTGGCTGGATGCATCTGAGGGCGGCATGACTGAATTTGACGGGCCAACAAATGGCGTGCAGTACACGCTGGTTGTTCCTTCCATTGTCATGCCTCAATCTGAAGGTGGGGCGTATGCGACAAAGGAGGACTATATCGCGTCGCTCGAAAGCCAATGGGCAACGGCAGATGATTATCGCCGAATTAGTCTTGGAACAACTGTGGTGGATGGCAGGGAAGCTGCTGAGATTATTGCGGTTTATTCATTACAAGGCTATCAGGTCATGACCCGGCAAGTTGTTTTTGAAACAGACATTGGATTTTTTAGAATTGCATATACCGGGCCGGAAGAAGGATTTAATGATTATATGTCGGTGATGGACAGGGCATTAGAGACGTTTCAGGTTCTTGGCCAATGAGACTATTAAGCCTGTCGGGGTAATTATTCCTGGCGGGTTTATCCAAAATCTTTTAACTTTCTTTGTTCTTTCTTTTGCTTCAACAACTGGCTTTTATTTAAAATAGATGTAACCTCAAAATTGAACCGATGCTTGATAAAGCGCTGTGCGTATTGCAACAGCAGCTCTTTTGATGCAAATGTTAATGGTTTGTTGCTCATTGCTTTTCTCACTGCTTCTCTGACTACCCAAACGCCTAAGGGAATGGTGTATTCATCAGTGATGAAGCGCAACACGAGAACAGATGCCTGCCGCTTCTGTGCGCTGAGGGATTCAAGGATGGGCAATCGTGATGCGTAGTAGCCTCCAGCTGTGTTTTCTGCGTATGTTTTTCTTCCGTCATACAATTCATGGTCGGTTGTGTATTTGAGATCAACCGACTTATTCATTCCTGTCTTGGGCATGTACATCTCAAACAATTCATAGCTCCATATGTCTGATAAACATAAAATAAGGAAATAATTGCCCGAAAAGTTTCCAAAGTATGCACTGTATTCATATTCTTGATGCTCTTTTATCTTTTCAATCAACTCTTTTCCAATCGTATCATCAACCGCAGTAATGCTCCAGCGTGTTGGGACCAGCTTGCGGTTCTTTCCTATGCCAATCGAGCCGACTGAAAGAATTCTGGTGAGCATGTTTTCATCAAAGTTGTTTTTGTAAAGATATTGCAGTGCGTTGTTTGCCTTCAGATCTGTATCGTCATGCACTTTCTGCACTTTGGTGTGGATCTTTGCATTTTCGGTGATGCGCGCTGACCTTATCTGCGCTGACGGGCCCATGGGCGTCACGATGTAATCAGTCAGGGGTTTGATGCTGGGCTTTTTTTTCAGATGGATCTCAATATCAACCGGACGTGAGGCTAAGCCGATTTCCTGCGCAAGCTGCGTGATTTTTGGCTGCTGTTTAATATGCGATTTGCTGCGCGAATTGATCAAGGACATGCGCAGGTCAGCTATCGTGTTGATGGGGAAATTGTTTGCTGCCCAGTAGCGCGGGGCGTCATGCAGCCAAGCATCTTTAGTTTCGGGTGGAGCTAACAAGCCCACGTTGATGTTTGGGTAGCCATAACGGCCAACAAATGGTGCAGGAGAAGAGCCGAAGAAGTCTTCCTTGATGTTTTGTGACAATTTGAAGTAAGTCGGGTATTGCTCGATGTCAGCGTAGCGGATAGATTTAAAGCGCATGAATGGCTGATGGTCTGGGGGGATAAAAAGGTTTACTTTTTGTTTTTTTTTGCGATATTTTTATAAACTCATTTTATATTCTAAATCGAATGCGTATACTCAGTTTTATTTTTCGAAAAGGAGAGCCAGAGGTCGAATTGCAAAAGCATGCACAAAGGGGGATAAACTGGCTCTTGCGTGGTCACTACTTTCTTGAACCAATCCGAAAGGACCTTGAGAACTTTCAGGCTCACTTAAGCTTGCTCAATAAGAAGAGCGCTCTGAATGAGATGAAATCTGCCATTCGGAATGCGCGGCAGTCCGCTCGAGCAGATTCCAGAGAACACGCTGAAGTCGCAGCACTTGAAAATGATCTCAAGCGTATAACTGAGGATATCCACTATAGTGGAAGCTTTAAAGAAATAGCTGCATTGCATGAGCACCTAAAAATTGAAGCTGCGCATATTGTAAAAACCACTTCTCGTTTTCATGGAAGCTTATTACAGGGTCTTAGTAGACTTTCTCAGCTTGTTGAAAATAAACAATCTCCTGAAGTCAAAGCAGAAATTGAGCAGCTTGTTCGTACACTCAAACTTCAAGTGGCTGTAACACTCAAGTGGATGGATACTTTGATTCTGGATTTGAAAAAAGCTCAGCGTATACGAAAGAATTCGTTGTTAGATACAAAGCATCAAGAACTTACACCTGCGGCGTTGGCCCTCCGAGCAAAAATAATTGCTTTATTGCCCCAACTTTCTGATAGTCAATCTATTCAACAACTCCAAGCACAAGTTCAGGCTAGTATTGCTGTCATGCGTGATGAATTTAGTGATTCTGATTTGACCATAATTTCAACTGCCTGCGCTGATGCCGATGAAGTTTATAATTGGAGACTCTGGGATAAGACTCAGTTTTCTCGTTTTCTTAAAATAATTGTTATTGCCCTTCAAAAAATTGCTGTCAGCCATAATTCGCGTTCAACCGGTGGATTCTCGGGCAGGCAAAGCGTTGATGTCAACATTCACAACATGATTCGTTTGTTTTGGAAAAGCCTTGGAAACCGTGCATCTCTTAACCTTGAACCAAAGTGACGAGTAATTTAGGACTTGACTTTTATTTTCTCTTTCTTCTATAACTGGATTATAGGAACTATCATTATAGTTGGTATTGCTACGATAGAATTGGTTACTGCTCTGGGAAAATACCTCTCTGATAAGCCTTAATAATGAAATGTTATTTTTATGGAAAAATATACATAGTCGGCAGAACTGATAAATTATACCTTTTTTAGAGTTGTATTTAAATTGAAGATAATAACTAATCTTATTTCTATATCCAGCAGATTTAACAGCCCATTTAAACGCAACATTTTTAAAGGGGACCTGTTCTTTACTCTTAAACATAACAGAAAATCAATTTTTCTTTTATGTAGGGAGGAAAGAATGCAAGGGTTTAACCAGGGTGGCGGCGGGTTCCGAGAACGAAGGGACTTTGGTCCACGCGAAATGCACAAGGCAACATGCGCTGAATGCGGCGAAGAATGCGAAGTTCCATTCAAGCCGAAAGAAGGCAGACCTGTCTTTTGCAGGGAATGCTACGGCAAGAAGAAACAATTCTAAGGTTTTAAGCTTTGGATGTTTTTTAACTGTTTTTTTTATTTTATTAGTTATACATAAATTTAAAAACTGTTCACTCTTTTGGTTGTTTCATGATTTTACCCAAAAAACAGATTGCAGAGCTGAGAGAGGCGCTTGAATTATCACAAAGGCCATTATTCTTTTACGATGATGATCCTGATGGATTATGCAGCTTTCTGCTTCTCTACCGGTTCAAGCACGAGGGGAAAGGTATTTTAGTCAAAACAACCTCAACACTAACGAAAAACTGGGTGAGGCAGGTTGATGAATACAAGCCGGATGCTGTATTTATCCTTGATGTGCCTGCTGTCGATCAAGATTTTCTTGATGCAATCAACGTTCCTATCTATTGGATCGATCATCACACGCCATTAGAGAGGGAGCATGTCAAGTATTACAATCCCCGGTTGCAGGATAAGGGCGCATACATCCCCACGACACGAATGGCATACGAGATCGTGCAACAGGACATGTGGATAGCAGGCGTTGGCTGTGTTGCGGATTGGCATCTGCCTGATTTTATAGATGAGCTGGCGGCAAAATATCCGATGCTCGGGCGTGGCAAAGATGCAGAGAATGCATTGTTTGATACCGTTCTCGGAAAGCTTGCACGCATGCTCTCGTTTTTATTGAAAGGCAAGACGGGTGATGCGCTGAAGTGTGTCAAGATATTGACGCGGATTAAAGAACCGGATGAGCTGCTGCAAGGTACAACGCCGCAGGGAAAGTTTGTTTTGAAGCGATTTGAACAAATACATGAGAAATACGAACAATTATTACAGCAAGCAACGAAAAAGAAACCGCGCGGAGAATTCTTGCTCTTTACGTATGAAGAAGACCAGTGGAGCTTTACGAGTGATTTAGGAAATGAGCTGTCGCATCGCTATCCGGATAAGGTTGTTGTGGTGTGCAGGGAGAAAAGTGGAGAGTATAAGTGCAGCCTGCGCGCACGGAAGAGACCATTGCTGCCTGCGGTGCAGAAGGCGCTTGAAGGCGTTGAAGGGCGCGGTGGAGGGCATGAGCAGGCATGCGGCACAGTCATCAAAAGCGAGGATTTTGAACGGTTCTTTGAGAATCTGAAGAGAGAGTATTAACATTTATAAACCTCTCATCCATTTTTGGTCATTATGCCATTCAGCACCATCACAAAAGGAGATGTTGGCAAAACGATCGTTGTTCTTGCAAAAGTTGAGCATATCCATCAGACCAGCGGGCCAACGTTGTTCAAGCTGTTTGACGGCACGGCGCATTTTGTTGCAAAAGCGTTTCTTAATCCGGGTGAGCGAGCGTATCCAAAAATAGAAAAAGACATGGTTGTTGAAGTAGAGCTGCGCATTCAGGAGTATGAAGGCAAACTGGAAGGGGGCATTGCATCAATGGGATATAAGGATGCGGCGCTGTTTGAACAGCAGCTTCAAAAAATTCGTGATGCTCAGGTTCGCGTTGATTCGATTCCGTTTTTGGTTCCAAACGAGATTCTTGAGAAATTACGCGAGAGAATTGAGCAGGCTGCGCTGCTGATCAAGAAGGCAGTGGTGGAGAAGAGGCAAATATTGTTAAGACATAATGCGGATTGTGATGGTTATTGCGGGGCAGTTGCATTGGAGCGTGCAATTCTCACGCTGCTCTATAAGCACCACAATGATGACTATGCGCAATGGAAATTTTACAAGCGATTGCCGAGCAAGGCGCCGTTCTACTCGGTAACCGATGGATTACTTGATGTGAGCAGTGTTGCAAATGAGGTTGCTCGTGGTGGTAAAGCGCCACTGCTCATTATCGTTGACAATGGTTCTGGTGGGGAGGATGTGTTAAGCATCAAGAACATGAAAGTGTATAGCTGCCCCATCATTGTCGTTGACCATCATTTTATCAAACAGGATGTGGTCAGTGAGCATGTTGATGTTCACATTAATCCTTATCTTGTCGGAGGAAATTCACAGCTGTGTGCGGGCATGCTTAGTGTTGAGCTGTCACGATTTATTGCCTCCGTCGATGTTGGTCATCTCGCTGCAGTTGCGGGTGTTGGAGATAAAGTTGAGAGTGAAGAAATGAAGCAGTATGTTGCGCTTGCTGGATATCCGCCTGATTTTATCAAAAAACTTGCGTTGTGCATTGATTATGCTGCCTATTACATACGTGCCGAAGGGCGGGCGTATGTTCATGATTTGCTTGGTATTGATAAGGAACGGCAGAAGCGGATGGTTGAGCTGCTGTATGAGGATGCGCGGAGCAAGATGCAGCAGGCGCTTGCGGTTGCACAGCATTATGTTCAGATTGAAAAGAATGGGAAAACAATTGCGGTGCTTGATTTAGGCAGTGTGTCGCTGATGGGTGAGTTTCCTGCATTTGGAAAGATTACGGGCTTGGTGAGTGACTGGCTGAATGAGAGCAACAAGCATGTTTATGTGTTGGGTGCTGCGAAGGATATGATTGTGCTGCGGGTGAGCAAGGGTGAGGTGTTTAATTTGAACGATGTTGTTTCTATACTGCGGGAGAAGATGCAGTATGCCTGCATTTCAGGCGGTGGGCATGAAAGAGCGGGAACGATTAGGTTTGTTGCTGCGGCGAAGGATGAAGTAGTGGATTTTGTGAAAGGGTATATATCCCGTTCCTAGAAAAAATTTTGGCCCAGTTGCTTTTTCTTCTAAACATTCTCCAGAATTGGCTTCTTGAATATTTTTGCAGAAATGTGTACCAATCGATAATTGTGATATCATATGTCCCATGCACTACTCTTTCTTTTGGGTCGTCGACGTGTTCATCTATCGGTAATCCCCATATCTTTACCGGTCCGATGTATTCTCTTCCACGGTACTCTTCGTCTGTTTTTGGCACTTTTTCTTCTCTCCTTTGGTCAGAGGTCAACTCATCAATAGTTACGATATCGTTTCTTTGTCTGAAATGATACCTTACCTGCGCGATTCCCCGTTCATATGATATAAATTCTCCAGTTAGACGCTCGCGCAATGATGCACATGCATCAGCCTGCGATGGGAATGGATTTGATTGTGGATGGTTATGGAGTAGACATCTTGTTGCATCAACACTATCTTCAGTTCCGTATATCACTACAAGTCGTCCATGTGCTGCAACAATGCCTATCTCCCCACTGAGCAACTTTCCCATGTTAAAAAGCTCCTCACCAACGGGAATTTTGCTGAGCAAGAATGGGGGTTCCTTATCATTGGGTCCGAGCGGTAGAAAGTTGTGAACGAGCTCTCCCAAGGTAAAATATGCTCGCCATCCGCGTGTGAGCCTATGTTCGGCACTTTGAATCAGCTCCGCTTTTGTCGGTGTGTCGAGATATGATTTCTCCCTTGCCATAGAAGGAGGTTACTCGTTGCGCTTTAAAAATCTATATCTTTTTAAATTACAAACGATTGTAGCCTTTCATGGATTCGAATACCCTTCTCGTTACTCTTGTATCGTGTGCAGGGCTTGGCGTGGGCTATCTGCTCGCATTACTCTCGCCTGAAGAGATGAAACCAGGGAAGAAGTACTTTTTAGTTTTAGAGAAAGCCTTACGAATTCTTGTTTTTGTTCCTGTGCTGTTTTTTAGCGCGGTGTATGATTATTGGCTTGTACTGTTCGCTGCTCTATTGTTGGTGTCATTTTTTTTATCGCTGAGAGAACGAAGTGTGCTCTTGTATGTTGCATTTGTTCTTATGATTTTTTTAACGCAGGAAAGCTCTGTGTATTTGACGCAAGCGAGTTTTGTCTTTTTGTATGGGTTAACTGCTGGAACGTTATTGAGAATTACACATACTCGTAATCGAGCTTTGGTTTCCAGGCGGAATGCCCGAACTGGATGATTAAACCAACACCTAACTTGTCCAGATCAACCGGAACGTCGCAGGCGCCGAAACAGCTTCCTGACCAGAAGACAACCTCTGCGCTTGTTTTTTCCTCTATCTCTCTCTGTATTTCATCTGCTCTTGGCTTCAATCCATCAGGCAGCTGGATGCAGACGCGTTTTGCATTTTCTTTCTTGATCTTTTCTATTGCCTTATCGAGCTCGAGGTTTAAGGTTAACATGATAGGTGCGGCTTGCCACTCATTAATAACCTTTGCGCAGCTGAATGCGGGTAAACTTTTTGCATTCCTTGCAGAGGATAACCACTTTTCCGTTATGGATTCGTGTCCGGCTGTTTTCCTGCTTTAAGTAAGCGTAACAGTGCTTGCAGAAGCGGCGCTTCAATC
Organism: uncultured Methanosarcinales archaeon; assembly: GCA_964364045.1. Taxonomy (GTDB): domain Archaea; phylum Nanobdellota; class Nanobdellia; order Woesearchaeales; family JAGLXL01; genus CAYIKL01. The sequence continues at coordinate 7,498 of CAYIKL010000015.1, read as the reverse complement.
GCTTTGGCAAGGATAAGCGGTTTCTCATCGCAAGCCTTCGTGCTTTTTTTACGAAACTGTTTGCTTTGTCTTTCGCTTTCTCAGCCTGCGCAAACAGCTGTTCGATCTGCTCGATTGCTTCTTTTTTGGTGAGTTTTTGAGGCATGCACGTCAAAAGTTTTTTCGCTTATTAAATCTTATGCGGAAAATTATTAAATTACCTCCTCTCCGTACATTTTATGTTTAAGTTTCTGAAGAGATTCAAAAAGGAGAAGGAAAAAATAACCATCAGCAGCGATGAGCTTGAGCGCTGGTTTGCGGCAAAAGTAGCAGAGCGCATTAATGATATGGATGGTGCAGTGCAGGCATTGTATGGGGCGGTTGAGCACATCCGTGATGCGTTGCGCGAGCAGCACCGACAACTCAGCGAGGCAAAGATCAGGGATGAAGACAAGATAGAAGCACGCGTCAAAAGCATCGTGCTCGGGCATCGGGAAAATTATTGCAGAGAACTGTCCATATTCCTGAACAATATCGAAATTCCCATGGAGACACATCTCGATCATGGTATGAAACTCAATGCTGATGTAAAGAATGCGCTCGATGCGTTCGCGCAGCAGACGTATAAGAGCTTTCAGGCAACGCAGCATTTATTCCATCGCGAAGTTGAGGCAATTGCTTCATCGCTGAAAGAACTGAGCGATACGACGCGCGGATTTGACGAGCTGCTTGAGAAGAAAGGCATTCATGCACTTGATGATATAAGAACTCAGCTTGATGAGCTGAAAAGGGAGTCTGCAAAACTTGACCGGCTGCAGCAGGAGCTTCGCATGAGAAAAGCTCGGCAGGACATGGCATTGAAAAGCAAAGAAGCACAAATCAACGAGATTTCAACATTACGGGAAAGCAGCGATTTTAAAGACTATCAGGCGTTGCTTGAGCGCCGCACGGTGCTTGTTGACCAATGCGCTGCAATCGAGCGGGATATTGCAGGATTGTTTCTTGAACTTGAGCGTGTACTGCGGAAGTATGAGTACACGGTGCTCGGCGAAGAGCAGAAACTTGTGCGTGCGTACCTTCATGATCCGAAAGAGGCGCTGAAGATGGACAGCACGCTTGCACTTTGGCCTGTGCTTGTGCAGATTCGCGATAACGTTGCGTCGCTTGGCTTGAAAGAAGAGCAGCAGCAACGGCTTGCAGAGCAGTTAGGCCAGCACAGCAGAGAGAAACTGGAGCATATAAGGAAACAATATCTCGCATTGATTGAGGAGCGCGAGCTTGTGCGGAAGCGCATTGAAACACATCACACTGCTGCACGGTTGAAAGAAAAGGAGTACAAGCTCACTCATTTTGAAGAGCAGGTGCAGCGTTTTGGGAAGGAAATCGAACAGCTGCAGGGTGAGCTGGATGCTGTGCGTGTTCGGGAATTGGGGAAAAAAGTTGAAGAAGAAATCAGCCGAGCACTTGATGTTGAGCTCACGGTTGCTTATGATTGAATTTCATATAATTGCGCTCGAGTGCAGCAATGGCAGGAAGCTTTTGATCAGCTAAGTATTCAAGCGTTGCGCCGCCGCCTGTTGCAACGTATGTAAAGCGGTATGATAGTTCCAGCATGTTCACCATCTGGACACTTTCGCTTCCACCCACAATCTTTATCGTACTTAAATCGCACAGATGGTGTGCTATATGTGCTGTTCCTGTTCTGAATCGTGGGAATTCAAACACACCCAGAGGCCCGTTCCAGAGCACCGTATTCGCACGCTGCAACTCGTTGGTGAACCGTTCGCATGTTTGAGGACCAATGTCCAGTATCATCCAGCCATCAGGCACTTCGTGTGCTGCAACGGTTTTGGATTCTGCATTGTTGTCAAATGCGTTTGCAATCACCAGGTCGACGGGGAGTATGATTTTGTCTTTATAGTTGTGCATCACTCGGGCAGCAAGTTCGGTTGCATCGGTCTTTGTCGTGCCCGTGTTAATCCCCTGTGCTTTAAGAAATGAAGCAGCAACAGCACCGCCGACCAGTATCTTGTCGGCTTTTTTTGCGAGATGCTCAATCGTTCCAATCTTGTCCGATATCTTTAATCCCCCTATGATGCATATCAGCGGCTGCTTTGGGTTCAGCACACGTTTGAGCTCTCTCAGTTCTCGCTCGATGAGAAAGCCGCAGGCACATGGAAGAAAGCTGCTGATAGCATCAACACTTGCATGTGCCCGGTGCGTTGCGGCAAAAGCATCATTGATGTAGTAGTCGCCCAGTTCTGCGAGCTGCGCAGCAAACTGTTCATTGTTTGCTTCCTCTTCATCATAAAAGCGCAGGTTTTCAAGCAAAATAATCCCTTTTGGGCCGCACTGCCCAATTGCTTTCTTTACCTCTTTCCCAATGCAGTCATGGACAAAATGCACTTTGTAATCAATGAGACGCTCCAGCTCTTCAGCCACTGGTTTGAGCGACAGTTTTGGATCTTTTCCTTTTGGCCGTCCAAGGTGGGACATGAGCACGATTTTTGCATGCTGCTGGAGCAGATAGCTGATGGTGGGCAGTGTTGCTCGTATCCTGGTGTTGTCCACCACTTTATTGCCGTCCAAAGGCACGTTAAAATCAACGCGCATCAGTACGGTTTTGTTTCGTGCGTCAAAGTCACGGATATGAAAGTACTGTTGCATGCGGGCATCTTTTGCTGAGGTTCTTATAAGTGTTATGGTTCATTATCACACCTTTTCATATCTTTTCTTTTAGAATTCTTTGTTTCTCAGTTTAAGCACGCTTTCGTAGGTTTTGAGGATATGCTCCTGTTTTACATAAATTAGAAATTCAGGCGGTGAGATCACAATCTCTTCGATATTAATGTTTGCCAGCGATATTTCGTTTGCAATTCTGGCAAGGACACCTTTTGTTTTAATCGCTTTCTCATCAATCGTGACGCTTAATTCACTCAAATCATGCTCAATCTTTTCAATGAGATTGCTAGGGATGTGTGATGTTGTTTCTTTTAGCTTGCCTTCATCAACCATCAGCCTGCTGCTTGCGTTGCCCACCGCAATGCGCATATGCTCTGCTTTCTTGATGCTTTTAATAATCTCCAGAGGATTATGGCTGTTATGCGCGATGGTGATGCAGGCAACATTGTTTCTTGACTTGATGATTGCGTCTTTGAAGAGATTATGCAGTTTCTTTTCGACCTCAATGAACTTTGTTTTTGTCTCAAAGCGGCGTATGGCAGAAATGACTGAGTCAAGCGAAGCTTTTAGTGAATATTTATCTGTCAGGTAGCGCGCAAGCGCGCGGGTGTTGATGAGCTCCTGTGAAAGGTTCTTTTCTATTGCCAAGTCGCTTTCAATGATGCTCCAGACTTCTTTGGTAATGTTGGCCATTTATGCTGAGAAACGACCTATGTCGTTTCTGGCACATTGAAATGCTAGCATTTCAGATGTGTCAAATTTTATTTATTTGTCTAGAATGTGTCATAATGTTTATAAGTGTTGCGGAAATGCTTTTTTAACGTGAGTGGTAAAGAGGTGGGTGTTGTTCGGGAAGGTGGTTCATCTATCTATGGTTCTCAGGTTCCGTATGTTTTAGGAACGAAAGAAGAAACTGATGCTGTTTTGGCTGGGAAACGAGATTTTACTGTTCATGTTTCCAATCAGTGGGGTGACATTTCTAATCAACCATCATTTCGACCTCTTCTGACGGGTGCGCGGCTTGTGTATTCGCGTGCGCATTTCATGTCCATGGAAGGGGTTGCTCCCGAGGAGGTTCGCGCTTATATTGCCGATAATTTTATGATTATTGCTCAACTGGAATCTATGGGTATTGCAGATGAGCGTGATGTAACCAACGCATTGTCATATCTGGAAAATTGTCTCTCTCGTTGGCATGACTCACCTGCACGCAAGATTGAAAAGCCACACGTTCATCTGGATATTCGCTTTAAGGAAGGGCCAGATTGTGAATTGTATGGGATTTCTGTGCATGCTCCTGCAGGTTACAGCTTTAATCCTCTTACTGCTGCGGCTGTTCTGCACGAGGCAATCGGTGCTTCTGCTGGTATTACACTGAGCAATGAATTTCGCTATGCTCCTCGGAGAAACCCATTACCTTTTACTGTTCTTCAGTATGAACCTGCTTGTGGCGAAAGAAAATACACCGGTAAGCTCAGGCTTCGCATTACTGAAAAAACTGTCGAGACAAGGAAGCAAAGCGCTCGATCACCTATTCTTGTTCCAGGCGCGACCATCGATTCTCTTGCTTCCGGCATCCAACGGCTTGATGATATCTTACAAGCTGCATAAATATGTCAAAATAGCTTATTTGTACTATATATGTCATAAAGTTTATAAGAAGAGTTTTGTTTTTTTTGTTGCAAGGCAAGGAGTTAGTAGCGGTTAAAAGAATTGCAGGATAGAAAATGGTTGATACACTGAGGTCAGAACCACGAAGTCATGCACTTTATTCTGTTCCTAGCGCTCAAGGGCAGATGGGGAGGAGGATACAAGAACTTTATGGTGGCATTGATGGTTTGAGGAAGTTTCAGCCTGAAGGCGTTAGTCACCAGGTGGAAAAGCTTCGCCCGTTTAGGCGGATACAGCAATTGTTACAATTAGGTGTAACGCTTGAGTCGGGGAGATGTGTTGGTTATGGTCGTCATGGAGTTGTGGACATAGATTATGCTCGAGGTGCAGTTACAGATGCGGCAACTCAGCTCGGTCTTCCTTTCACATTAGAGCGGCAGGAGCCTGACCGTACCTTATGGCTTGTGCCTGGCACAGGATATGGTGTGCGATATATGTCAAGCATTGTTTCTGATCGTAGTAATCATGTGGAGGTTGTTGTTCCATTGCATGGAGCTCGGACTAAAGACAGCTCTGCTCTTGGGGCATTGCAACTTGGTGATTTAAAGACACTAATGTGCTATGGAAACGGGATATCAGCACATTCGTCTTCTTTTTTGACGTTCACTGCGAACACGCGGGATAGAGAAAATGCACTCATTTCAGCGCGATGTGAGATTTCAACAGGAGATAAAACTGGGCTTGAATTACGCATCAAAATACCAGTGAGCAGGATGAAATAAAAATGTCAAAAATCAATATCAAAGTAGATTTTCACGATGAACTTGATTCTGGACAAGTTGAGTCACGCATGGCACGGATGCGGGCGATTATTGGGGAAAAAGCTGAAGGCTTTACATGGAGCACGCTGAAAATAGATGAGCGTGATGGAAAACGGTATTTTGTTCAGGACGCTGCTTCGGTTCGATATGGCCAATGCCGTCTTGAGTACGACTCAGAAGGCACGCTCGTCTATGAAACGGGCAATGATATCGATCCTGAGTATCAAAGCAGACTTGAAATAGATTTGACACAGGTTGTCGCGTGTCGCAGTGCTGAAGATACAATTGATGATATTGCCACGGCTCCCTCTGATTATGACCCTTTAACTGATGCTGCTCGGCTTGCAGATCTCTATCGGCCTATCCCGGGCGTTACATCAGTTGGTTTTTTAAATGAGCGTGTTACGGAGGGTGTGCTTTCTTTTAGCGCTGTCCATGTTAAGGGTGCTCACTTGTCAGATGAGCGGTCGCGTTTAGACTTTTGTGCAGATGGGCTGAGCAAGCTTCTCGGCCTAAATTTTCCACATCGGTCGTATGGCGACTACGGCGAGCACCTTGCAACTGGTAATGATTGTAAGGGTAACAAATGCACCATTTGGCTAGCTGAGGAATCATGTGATATTCGGTTTAGTGCTGAACAGGGTATTCCCGCTGATAAACGTGCTGAGTATCTTGGGAAAGTTGAGACCGCACTTATTGGCACTCTTGAATTAGTGGAATAGAGGGGTTATGGACAAATCAGATGTAGAGAACATATTAGCGGATGCAGATCGTTTTTCTCATTTAAGCGCCGCTGATTTAGAAACGGAGTTAGGTGGCTATCAGTCGTATGATATTCCAGGTGAACCACTCAAGCTCGTCTTTACGTATCGCTCTCACCAGGGTGTTGTTGCGGTTCAGGGAATAAGTGCAGTTCCAAAAAGAGGGAGGTTTGATCCTGTTGAGGGTGTTATGCTGGAGCTTGGCGGCGTTTTTGGTGTTCAATGCAGTGAACGTGATATGGCGCGCCGTCGTCTTAGTGTCGTGTCAGCGTATGGCGGCCATGAATCATCATTGCTTTTTTCTTTTGGACCAACTCAGGTTACGACAACGTGGTATAGAGCGCCTGGCCTAGTTGTTGAGGGCATTGAAGCAATGCATCATACTGCGGGCGAACTGCATCAGCGTTTACGTGGTTATATCGTTCCTCCACATGCTCATCTCACCTTTTTACATCCACGTGAGGATGAGGAATGGTTTTGTTTTAGCGGTATTCTTGTGAGAGGTTTGGATATCCCTCCTGACCAGGATACTTTTCAGAAGCACATTCAGCGATTGGGTGATCGGCTGAGAATCGATTTTCCTGTTGAACAGCAGTATTATTGTGCAGGCGAGTGCTACGCTCCTGGAACATACACTCCAAAAGGACTGGAATGTGCCATTTGGATCAATGGTGATACGTGCTCACTTCAGCTTCCTGAATATCGAATTCCAAAAGAAAAGCGGCTCGCATTTGCCCATTCTGTTTTAAACAAACTCGTATGAGTTGGTTGTCACTTTTTTACGATCCTTGCAACAAAGAAGCCCTCGGTATAATTATCCTGCGGCCATATGCGCAAACAGTTCTTGACTTGTTCATCGAACTTCTTTCCATCGAATTCCATCACTGCAGGAGAACGCTTCAATCCCGGCAATTCTTTTTCTTTAATCTTGTCAACAACAGCGTCACTATGACTTTCAACAAACCATGAAATAACTCCTTCATCCTCTTCGGGTTCCAGTGTGCATGTGCTGTAGACAAGCGTTCCGTTTGGCTTCAATAATCTCCACGCGTTTTCCAACAATTGCTTTTGCTGTTTGCTCAAGCGCGTCACCATTGAAGGATTCCACATGTCAATCGTTTTTAATGACTTGCCGATTGTTCCTGTTCCGGAGCAGGGCGCGTCGAGCAGGATCCTGTCGAACAGAACGTTTTTTATATTCTGTCCTGGCATCAATGAAATAATAGTGTTCAATGCGCTCACACGCTGCACGTTGACACCTAATGCGGCCAGTCGATCGCCTTTGTAATCGTTTGCAACTAAAATGCCAGTATTCTTTATCATTTGTGCAATCTGCGTTGCTTTCGAACCGGGGGAAGCAGACATGTCGAGTATTGCTTCGTGTGGCTGCGGGTTGAGAACGATAGGGGGGATCATTGACGCGGCTTCCTGCACATAAATATAACCCATGTGATGCTCCCAGAGGTTTCCTACGTCTCTTCTGTCATTGTGCTCGATCCAGAAGCCTTCCTCACACCAGGGGATTGGTGTTAACTTCCAGTTCTTTTTTTCCAAACGCCTGATACAATCTTTTATCGTTATCTTTAGCGTGTTGATGCGAATGGATTTTCGGAGGTAGGATAAAGAATATTTTTTGAATTCTTC
>CAYIKL010000014.1:0-21716 GCA_964364045.1 uncultured Methanosarcinales archaeon | reverse complement strand
GCTCTTTGCCTTTCTCGTTAAATGCCGGAACAGCGCTTTTTCCGCTCCTAACAGCTGGATGGTTGAGCTGGGAAGCAGCGCCAACCTTTTCAGGCTGCCCACCATCTCAATGAGTTTTGCGGCAATTGCCGTACCGCATAATTCCTGCATATTGGGACAATATTTCTTAGTGAGCACATCGAGGTAGGCAAGATGCTTTTCCCGCAATATAGAGAGCCGTTGAATCTCCTCAGCGAGGAGCAGTACCTGTTTGAGGTCGGGCTCGCTCAGATCAGCACCCATGCTGTCCTCTTTCTTGAGCTTTAACTCTTTTAACAGCGTTGCTTTATCTTTTTCAAGAATAACGCCAATAAAAAATGCGTGGTCGGTAAATTCATGCTCAGCTTCAGGGCAGTGCAGCGCATACCATTCCCTGCAGCGCTTCACGAGGATATTTGTCACCTTATCAATTTCAGCCACATTGTTAATCGCATGGTTGATCATGTCATCCTCATTGACTGACGCGCGGACTGCCTTTATCGTCTCTTTCAGGCTTTTATCTCGGTATAACGGGAGCTTCATAACTACATGGGGAATACAAAACTATTTAAATCTTGGTCTTTCACAGCAGGCATGTTTTCAGTCACTATTACGTGCAAAGACAAAAAAGAGGCGGAAAAAATTGCAGGCATTCTCTTGGATAAAAAGCTTATTGCATGTGCAAATCTGTTTCCGATGAATAGCTATTATCTCTGGAAAGGAAAAAAGGAAGAGAGTGAGGAGTATATGCTTCTCTGCAAAACACGGAAAGAAAAGTTTCCAGCAGTTGAAAAGGAAGTGAAAAAAGCTCATTCCTACGACGTGCCATTTATTTCGGGCCATGAGGAAAAGGCAACCGATGATATTGAGCGCTGGTTAAAAGAGGAACTATGAAAGATCATTTAGTGAAGAATGAAGAAATTCACAGCTGCTACTGCGGTGCTGATTTAAAAGATGCACAATGGCGACCGGAATTTTCTTCGCACATGTTCTACCGGACCGTGATTTGTAACTGTGGAAGAAAAAATATGGTGAAGCTTGGTTTTGGCGGCAGCGGCCATGATCGATGGAAGCCAACCGGTGCTGTCAAAACTACTCCTGACACATTTGATGAGATGGTAAAGAAGGAACATTCGAAGGTAGCTGAAAAAACAGGTTCAGCGCATTAAGAAATTACTGTTCCCCTGAAGGATTTGTTTGCAAGCACATTCTCCAGATTTTTAATATCAGGTCCGATAATGATGAGCTTTACCTTGAGCTGTGCCGCCAGCTTTGTTGCAACTGGATCAAACGGCCTGTTTAGGCCTGGTTTCCAGACAGTGCCCACAATCTTTTTGAGTTGTGACCATGAAGCTTTGGTGAGCTTTTTTGCGTTTGGATGCTCATTGGGATTTTGTTCATACAAATAATCAACATTCGTCATGTTGATGATTGTTTTCGCGCCATAGGTTTTTGCAAAATGAACTGCATCGGTATCTGTGCTCCATCCCGGCTTCCAGCCCGCGGCGATGAGGATTTTTTGAGTAGCGGCTTTTTTTGTTGGGTCAGTAATTATTTTTTCATATGTAGCTTTACCAAACACAGAGCGCAATAATTGCGCATTGAGATGCGTTGCCGCAATCCCAATCCAGTCCAAATCCTCGGGAGATGCGTCTTTTGCGGCATCCTGATATGTTCTGCATGTCTTGCCGCCACCAACAACAATGATGAATTTTTCCTTTGAGGCAGTTATTACTTTTTTAAATGCTTCCAGGAATTCAATATTGATATTATGTGGAACAATAACCGATCCTCCTAACGAGATAATGATCATATCACATCACCCAATCCTATTAACGTGATGCCCACCACGATGCCCACAATTCCCGTCCACTTCCGTGAATTCATCTTTTCCCCTAAAAATTTTATGGCAAGCAATGATGCCAAGATATAATTCAATGATGCTAATGGAACCAATACCGTAAGCTCGCCGCCGCGATAAGCGATAACACCAACAATCGCAGATAGTGTGTGAAGGGTCAATGCACCGATGAGTGGCATGTTTGTGATGACTGTTTTAATATTAAGTTTCACTGTACTGCTCGCGACTTTCATGTAAAACGAGCCTAGCGAGCTAAGGATAGTTGATAAGATGATGAGCACGATGCTCCAAAACGCTGTCATACCACTTCCACCTTATGCTCCATTCCTTTTGCAATGGAATAGATTCCAAACAGAATAACTGCGATTCCAGACGCTTTCACAATATTCATTGAGTCGGTGGGAAAGAACAACGGTGAGGCAAGTGCGATCCACACGAACTGTGCCGCAAGCAATGGATAGAGCACGGTCAACTCGCCATTCTTCAGCGCAGTGATGAACAGGAATGCGACGATGACAGACAGGATGAATCCCGCAATCAGCTCGATGTTGGTGATTAAAGCAACAAACGAGAATTCAAGCTTTGCGCTGGCGAATTTGAACAGGATTTGTGTAGTTGCTGAGAGCAATGAGGCGATGATGACAAGGACAATTGCAAAGTGTTTTTTCTGCATGAGAGAACATAGAGGGGAATAGTTTATAAAATTACCTTTCAAAACAATTATATACCAGAAATACAATCATACGACTATGCCTCAAGAAGTACTCCGTCAGCTGCGTGAAATCGAAGAGGAAGACGCAACGAAAAAGAGAGAAAAGAAAGAGAAACAGATACAAAAGGAGATTATGCGGCGAATTGCCAATTGCCAGAGAAAACTAAAGCAGCGTGAGCTTGAAATCAAAATTCTTGAAAACAAGAGAAGAGAACTTCATGAAAAAGGCAAATGGCTGCGCGTGTGGTGGTATGGTGTACTATTAAAAAGAAAAAAGCAACAGCTTGAAGAATTGAAGAAGATTACGCCTTCGTTAAAATCTTCAGGATTGCGGCATATGCTGGACGAGTAATAAAGACGCCAAAAGAGACTCCGACGAACGTCGTGAACGCAAAACCTTTCAGCAAGCCAGCGCCAGCCCACCAGAGCGGGAACATCCCTGCTGCAATCGTTAGATATGAACCGATAATGATGAACATGGCATTTTTCAGGCGGCGTTTCCAGTCGAGATAGGACGTTTCTGTGTGCATGGTTTCATCAACGATAATGGTCAGATGATTCACTGCTGTTCCGATCGTGATAATGATTCCCGCCATGGAAGCAAGGTCAAGATTCCAGCCAACGAGTGCAGCAAAGCCCAGAAGCAGGATGATTTCACAAAGAAGGATGAGCACCATGGGCAATGCTATCTTGATGCTTCGATAGCGAATGCCAATCACGGCTGCGACGGCAATAAATGCTACAATTCCCACTAGAATGATATTTTCCATAAACTTTTCTCCCAATAATGGGGATATGGTATCTAACTTCACGATCGAGAGCTTGACTGGCAACGAGCCGGTAATGAGGATGGTTTGTAATCGCTTCATGTTCTGGAGCGTGTTTGCTGCGGCTTCCTGCTGCGTCGAGCCGGCGCCTGAGCCCGAAATCTGTATGTTTGTTGCTGCCTGCCCTTTCAAATCCGCAGCGATCTGCAACGTATCGACAAGTTTGTCATCCAGATATAGGTCAAGCGGATGCTCAAGATAGCGCTGGCTGCCTTCCGCAACAACCGCAAGCGTTTTTGTTATTTCGCCTTGTCGTTTGGCCGCTTCAGGGCTTAACGTGATGGAAAAGAAAAATCCGCACGCATAGCCTCCCGGCTGTCCTCGGCATGGGCTTCTCGGATCTAATCCAGAACAATCTGCCGTCCTGCATACATAGGTGATATCTTTTTTTCCACCAATAAACACCGTATCATTTGCAATCTTTGCTTCAAACTTGCCCTGGCGTGCGATGGTGTTTTTGACCTCTTCTTCGGTGACACCAGCGACTTCAACGAGAATAAATTTTGCTCCGGAAAGGTCAGTTGCATCACGAACAATGACATCACTTAAACCATATATGTTGAGGCGCTGTGTGAGGCTGTCAATGATCGTTTCTAGATCAGTCGTTGTTATCACTTTTTCTGGTTTTAACAGAACTCGAGAGCCGCCGGCCAAGTCAAGGCCTTTTCTGATGTTTGATTTTGAAGCTTGAGCAACGCGCAGCCCGAGATCAGCCTTTGTTGTCAGCACGTATGCTGCATCATCGGTAATAATCCGTAACGTCTGGTTGGGCACTAGATTTTCAGTTGCAGCATAATAATCTTCAAGCGATGTTATCTTGACGTTGTTCACCGCGATGATATGCTCCAGTGCCAACGGTGCGGCGTTTGGCTTTGGATTTTGCATGCCTGCATCGGACGCAGATGAGTTCAGTGCAACTGCACGGATGACAACACCTTCATTCCATGGAACTGGTTTAATTGCGAGCAGTGCAAAAATGACAAATATGATGAGCATGAGAATACGCCAGTCTTTGAGCATTGCTTTCATTGCTGCACCTTCCTGTCCAGATACCAGCGTAAAATGCCCACGTTCTGTATCCAGGTGTTCATGAGATCGACAATCAAGCCTATGAAAAGGATCAGCATGATCTGCCGGATGACTTCGCTGTTAGTTATTAAAAGACCAGCGAGAATTGCAACTAATGCGGTCGACACCATGGTGATTGCGGTGGTGAAAGCGCGTTTGATGGTGATCATGGTGTTTGCATCTCTTCGTTTGAGCAAGTGGGATGTGAGAAGGATGTTGTCATCAACTGCATAACCAACGAGCATGAGGAATGCTGCGATGCCTGCAGTTGAGAGTTTTTCACCAAGCAGGTTAAAGATTGCCAATGTGATGACAATATCAGAAAATGCAGCCAAAATAACTGCAATGCTTGGGTAAAAGTTACGGAAATAGGCAAACACCACGATTGCCATGAGGACAAATGCGAGCGCAAGTGATACAAATGTCTGGTAGAAGAAGCTCTTGCCAAGCGAAGAGCCAGTGACTTCAACGGTATAATCTTCGGTGGGAATTTTTTGTTGTATTGCGGTTATTAATCCTGCGATTTCTTCGTCTGTTTGTGCACTGCTTTCGATAGTAATGCCTATAACTTCACCAGTGTCAGTGATACTTCGGACTGTTATGTCTGAAAAGGTTTTGCTTAAATGTTCCTGTAGTTTTTCCGCGTCAGCGGGCTGGATGATAGAGATAGTGCTGCCGCCCTTTAATGAAATGCCTTTATTGACAAAATCACCTGTTGTTGCTGTTTGGACTGCTATCTGGATTATTGCCAATACTAAAATGGCTAGCGGGATGAGAAGAAGCTTTTTGTATTTGGTATCGTAAATCTCAATCGCTCTTTTGAATGGCATTGATGAGAAAGATTATGGGTGATTTATAAAGGTTTAGATTGGTTTTGAGTATGGAACATCTAAGCCAGTTTTAACTTTAACAGGACTTAACTCTTTAGGTATCAAAAACATTGAGTGCGTAAACACCTACTTTTTTTAGTGGAACTGAAAGCCTAGGAAGTCTTATCCAATTTAAAACTGCCAGCAGACACACGCGACGATCCTCCTTCAAAGCTTCCTGTGCCCGAATAGCTGCCAGTCATAGTGTCTGTCGTCAGAGTTGCCGTGAATGGAAGTTCATAACTCAAATCCGTGTTGGATACGTAAATTGTTCCTGCGAGTGTATCACCTACGATCGTGCCAGTTACGGTTCCCGAGAGAGAGTATGCTCCACCTTCACATGATGCACCTTCTGAGGACTGGCCGGCTGATGAAGCACCACTCTCGTCGATTGTTCCACTGAATGCACCGTCACTTTCCTTTACTGAAATGGTCAGCGTTCCGCTGTTGCTCGTAGTGCAATAGTCTGAAGTTTCTGTCTCACCATAATGTCCGGTCCAGGTTCCCGTAAGCTTTATTCCTTTCTCAACAGTAACTGCAGCTTTTCCACAGCGTTGATTGCCAATGACATCTTTAACGCAAACTCCCACAGTATATTCCCCATCCTTGCTTGGTTTTCCAGTCAGATGCCCGTTTATGTCCACAATCATGCCAAATGGCGGAGCACCTTCTGCGAATGAACCTGATTGGAAGCTATAAGGAGGAGTTCCTCCGGTTGCAGTTGCAATCTGTTCATCGCATTCCTGATTAACAATACAGGTGATGGGAGTAGTAATAATCTGGACAGTGTTTTCCTCGATGATATGTATAATAAACGATGATTGGGCTTCATTTCCAGCGCTGTCCTTGACTATAATAGTAAATGGGGGCGAATCACTTTTGGAGGTCCCTTCCGGCAACCGTGTCATACCACCAATCGTACCATCAGGACCAAGGTTAAATCCTTGTGGCATCTGCGACCCGAGCGAGAAGCTATATGGCGGCACTCCTCCCGTAACATCCAGCTTGTATGTCGCCGCGCCAGGCGCTTTCCAAACAGGCAATTCTTTGGTGTTGATCTGAAGAGCACCATTTTGTTGCGCATTCTTTGCTTCGGGGACTGTTGGTTGGCATGCAACAAGGGATATCATGATAATGATAACCATACATGGCCTCATCATCTCCTTAACACCTAAAAACTGAGTCTTCATCCCCACGTGTAAAATAATCTATCTATAAATAGGTTTCTAAAGTTAAAAAAGCGCTATCAGTTGCTTCACCAAAACTTAAGACAATTCTCCCCTTTCACTTCACCGCACTCTCAACCAATCCCAAAAACAACGGATGCGGCTTCAGCGGTTGCGATTTATACTCTGGATGAGATTGCGTTGCAATAAAGAAAGGATGCATGCTCTTCGGCAGCTCAATCATTTCGACAAAGAAATCATCAGGAGAAACGCCTGAAAAGACCATGCCTTTTGCCTCAAGCGCTTTCCTGTACTTATTATTGAATTCATATCGATGCCGGTGCCGTTCTGACACAATCCCTTTTTTCTTCCACCCGCCATATTTTGTATACCATGATTCTGCAAGCGTCCCTTTCTTTATCACGCAATCATATGCGCCCAACCGCATCGAGACCCCTTCGCCTTTGATCACCTGATATTTTTCGTTGAACGGGATGCTGTGAATAACGGGATCTTTTACCTGCGGATTATTTTCTTCGGTATCGGCATCTAGGCCACACACATTCCGTGCAAACTCCACACAGGCAAGCTGCATGCCATAACATAATCCAAGATAGGGGATTTTGTTTTTGCGCGCATACGTTATCGCTGCAATCTTCCCTTCTGCTCCTCTCGCACCCCATCCGATGGGAACAATGATCGCATCCATTCCCTTGAGCATTTCAGTCCCTTCATCCTCGATAAGCAGCGTACTGACATACTTGATATCAACATCAACACCAAGATGCCAGCCTGCGTGCTTGATTGCTTCGACAAGGGAGTGGTAGACATCGACGAGCTGGAAATCCCCTTTGTGTTTGCTCAGGTATTTTCCTGCAATCGCGACTTTTATTTTTCTACTCTTCTTGCTTTTGATGCGCTTCACCAGCTTCTCCCAGTCAGAGAGATCAATCTTCTTTGGAAACAATCCGAAATGGTGCAGCACTTTGGTGTCAAACTCCTGTTCGGCAAACAATAAGGGGACATCATAAATCGTCTCAACATCAGGGGCAACGATCACATTTGGCCCCGGAATGCTCGTTCGCAACCCCAAGATGTATCTTCTCCGCTCATCCAAGCCGACTTCTCCTCGCAAAACCAGAAATTCAGGGTGGATGCCCATGCTCATTAATGTCGATACCGACATCTGTGTGGGCTTTGTTTTTGGCTCGCCGAGATGTTTAGGCAGCGGCATGTACGAAACATGCACGTTAATGACGTTGTTTGGCATGGTCACTTTCATAATCCTGCATGCTTCGTAATAAAGCATATTTTGATACTCTCCCACCGTACCGCCCAGCTCGACAACAACAATTTCGTTCTCCTCGCCTACTTTTTTTATTCTGCTGATAATCTCGTCAGCAACGTGCGGGATGGCTTCAACATCTTCTCCGCCATATCCCATCGAACGCTCGCGGTCAATCACGGTCTTGTATATTTGTCCCATCGTGGTGAAGTTCTTATGCCCCATATTGGTGCCCAGAAAACGTTCATACGTGCCTAAATCCATATCGGCTTCCAGACCATCATCGCAGAGGAAAGGGTCACCGTGCTCGATGGGATTGATTGTCCCGGAATCGATATTGAGATAATTCTCGCACTTGAGGCTAGTGACCTTAAAACCGCGCTTTTTGAGCAGAAGTGCTAGTGATGCGGCGCAGACGCCCTTGCCTATACCCGAGATGACTCCTCCAGAAACAAAGATGTATCGCGGTGTGTGCATGAACAGGAAAAAAGACGGTTGTTTAAAAGGTTTATGGTTAAGCTAAAGGATAAGCACATGGTGGCGTGTATTGACAGTATATTTATAAGACAACACTAACGCCAGCTTTTAATGACCGAACTCATCGCATTATTAAGCAGCGGCAAGGGAACATGGGCAGAAGTTGCCGCGTTAATCAAAAGCATGCCCTGGGAAAAAGTCTTCTTAATTACCGATGGCTTTGGAAAAGAAAAGTTTCATGTTGATGAAAAGAGCGAATTGATTGTTGTTGATTTCACTTCAAATGTGTTTACACTGCGGAATGAGCTCAAAGAAAAGCTGAAGGGAAAGATAAATGACCTTGAAGTTGCGCTGCATCTCGGCTCGGGCAATGGCAAGGAGCATATGGCATTGTTAAGTGCACTGCTAGGATTAGGGATAGGTTTTCGATTGGTTACCATTGGTCAAAAAGGGTTTGAGGAGCTATAGACTCTAAACCCACCTTTCTTCGCAATTGTCTTCACATTACCAAATACTTCCTTCATCTTCTTCTCTAACATTGATCCGCCTCTGTTGTGCACTGCAACAAGCTGCAGAAGACCATCCTTCTTCAGATGAGATTTTGACTGTTCAATCATTTGGTAGCATAATTCTCTACCAGCTTTCATGGGCGGATTTATCAAAATAGTGTTGAACTGGTTGAGAGATTCGAATAGACTCGTGTGAAGAATGGTGACATCAACTTTGTTGAGCTTGGCGTTCTGTTTTGCAAGTTTTACGGCACGTTCGTTAATCTCAGTCATTGTAACATGTGCTTGAAACACTTTTTTAATCACAATGCCAACAAGTCCCCAACCGCAGCCGAGGTCCAAAACTTCCCAGCCTTCTTTTATGATCGCATTTTCCACCAGAAGCAGCGAACCGGGATCAACACGCCCAAATGAAAATACTCCGGAGACGGTATCAAAGCTGAAGTGATATGCACGAATGGTTGCTTTTATTATTTTTACTTCATAAGCAGACGTCGGCTTTTCTGTGAAATAATGCTCATTCATACGACCCCATACCAGAGGAGAACGATATAATCCACCGCTTTCACCAGATCAGGGCCAAGGCCGCGCGCGATGATGCATCTTTCCTTGAATTCAACTGCCGGGCCAGGACTGCTATCAAGGTAGACCATCGCTTTGTCGGTGGTCTCGCACGTCACAATCGGCCGGTCTTCACACATGGTTGTTTCATTTCTGTCGCATGCGCCAATCGGGCGTCGCTTGATTGCAATCGCAAGATTCTGCGCAAGCTCAGATGCAGCAAGCGCAATGTAATCCTGGTCGGATGAGATTGGATTGACGGTCACGTAAATTTCATTGCCCTGGTTGAAGTCATTGCTTAAATCGCCAGTGACAGGAACTGCCTCAACATCTTTTGGGCCGAAATGTAGTGGGATTTGGAAATTGTTCTCTCCAATTCCAACTTTGGTGTACCATAAGCCGTCAAACAACACAAATGAAAATCCGTTATAGACATATCCTTCATCAGATGACAGTTTTCCTTTCAGATTGAGCTCGTGCAGCTCGTCAAACGATGCTGCGCCGGTGGGTGATGACAGATTACGAAATGCAATAATTGAGATGAAAACGACAATAATTGCAGCGAGAATAATATAAAAATATTTGTCTGAGTGTGGCTCTTCCGGCGCATCCTCAACTGCGCGCTCAATTTGTATTTCATCGCTCATATGATCCCCACCATCATATAGATTATTTTTTCAGCGTATTCAATATAATCCTGCGGGCTTGAGGCGGCAAGGGTGATGCAGTTGTCACTTAATGAAGCATTGCTCTGATCAGACTCTTCAAATATGATGTACACTGTATTTGGCGTTTGCGTACATGTCTCAATGGGAAAGCTGTACTGCGTCGTGTTCTGAGTCACTGTATGCCGGATGTTTTTTCCTAAGTTTGAAATAAAATATTGACTTAGCTCAAAGCGCGCCGCATCAACATATTCAATGCCTGTCACGTTTGGATCAAATGTGAAGATAATAGTAGGTGTTTGTTTTATCGCTTCGGGTATTGTCGTAGGCACGTCAACGCTTAAAGATAACGGATGGAGGAGGAATGTAAACTCTTTCGTGCCGAATGGCGTTTCCGCTTCAACCACCCAATGGTTGCCCTGCTGCTCAAATTCAAAGCCGTTGTAGGAATAGTCCTGCGCAGTGTTTTGATTGAAGCCAACGATAAAGCCGAATGTGCTCAGTATCATGACTGCAACAATAAAAAGCCCGATGTACGCTTTGCTTTTGTTTTCACGTCTTCTCATTACTGTAACTTGAGAGAAGGGGATTATAAAGGTTGTGATAAAGTTTATATGCCTGTACGTTTTACTCATGCTTATGCACTACGATGCGGCGAAGATTCCTGAAAAGCTGAAAGAGATTGCTTCTACGGAAGATTTAGCGTTCCATATCGCTGAGCCCGGCAGGCGTTACGATGCTTTTCATAGGCTTCTAGTGAAATGCATGGTATTGGAGGAGTTGTATCCGTTGTCTATACAACAGAGACTTGATTTGGCCACAAGACAATCATTATATCGGAAAGCAACCGATACAGCCGATGTTATTCTTCAAAGACGTGCAAATCAAAGGTACGGCCCATTCGCCGTCGTGATGCATGATCACATCGGAGTAATTGCTGAAAGTCAAGAAGCAATCCAGGCAAATGCTCAAAGGCTTTGTCGATGGGTGAATGAGATGGAAATACAAGCCGCGGCTAAACTTCCTTACCAAAAACCCAAGACCCACACCAAGGCATCCTAATTTTAAACAAAGCCCTCGACGAGATTTGAACTCGTGGCCTGCGGTTGATTCGCTGTGTTACGAAACCGCCGCTCTGCCGGACTGAGCTACGAGGGCAATGAAGATACTATCTTTCCCTTGTCGTTTTTAAACTTTCTCTGACAATCAAAGCAAATAACATGCTTTTTCCCCTTTGCATCTTTAACATACGTTCCTTTCAGCTTATTCAGGAACAGCTCTTCAAGCGTATTTTTGCACAATTCGCATTTCATAGCACCATTTGAGAGGGCAATCTATTTAAACATAACTGA
This sequence comes from uncultured Methanosarcinales archaeon, assembly GCA_964364045.1. GTDB lineage: Archaea > Nanobdellota > Nanobdellia > Woesearchaeales > JAGLXL01 > CAYIKL01. Next base: position 10,346 of record CAYIKL010000014.1, on the reverse strand, counting down.
GAACAGTAATCACATGAAGAAAGTAGCTGCTATCGTTGACAGGGACAAGTGCCATCCGGAGAAATGCGGCCACGAGTGCATGAAGTATGATCCCCTAAACCGCTCCGGTGGCGAAGGTTTCCACCTCGGCGTGCATGGAAAGGCAGAGATCGCGGAAGAAGTGGTTACTGAAATGCACAAGATCTCCGCAAAGATGTGCCCGTTTGATGCGATAAGAATTGTCAAGCTTCCTGAAGAGTTAAAACAGGAGCCTATTCATTCCTATGGCACAAATCAATTTAAATTATACAACCTTCCAACACCATTAATTGATAAAGTCGTCGGCATCGTTGGCGTCAATGGCATTGGAAAATCAACCGCAATAAAAATTCTCGCAGGCGCGTTAATGCCTAATTTAGGAAAAAAAGAGGCAAGCTACCATGAGTTAATCCATTTTTTCAGAGGCAATGAAGCGCAGGCGTTCTTTGAAAAGATGCATGACGGGAAAATCACCGTCATGTACAAGCCGCAGCAGGTTGATCTGATTCAGAAAAAGCTGCAGGGCAAAGTAAAAGCATTGCTCGAGAAAGTCGATGAAAAGAAACTGCTAGATGAAGTAGGCAAGCAGCTGGGCATCACTAACATCCTCGACCGGGACATTACGGCAATTTCCGGCGGTGAGATGCAGCGCGTTGCGATTGCCGCGACAGTGCTAAAAAATGCTGATTTATACATCTTTGATGAGCCAACCTCCTATCTTGATATCAAACAACGCCTGAGGATGAGCACGTTCATCCGTGATTTAGCAACCGAACAGACGCACGTGATGGCAGTCGAGCATGACTTGATTGTGCTTGACTACATCACCGATTTAGTGCATGTCATATATGGGGAGCAAGGTGCATACGGTGTTGTTTCTGGCGTGAAAAGTGCGCGAGAAGGCATTAATATTTTTTTATCGGGCTATTTGCGGGAAGAAAATGTGCGCTTCAGAGACAAGGCAATTACATTTGTCCGGACGCCTGAGGTTGAGCAACGAGAGCGCGCAACGCTTTGTTCGTGGAAGAATGTTGAGAAAAAGTTTGAAGGCTTTTCGGTCAAAAGCGGTGACGGAGAAATCCACAAGGGGGAAATTGTCGGTGTGTTGGGAGAGAACGGCATTGGGAAGACAACATTCGTCAAGATGTTGGCAGGAGTCTTAAAGCATGATAGAGGCGATATATCGACAAAAGTCAAGGTGAGTTATAAGCCGCAGTATCTTGACACCGGTGAAGAGGTTGTGATGAATTACTTGAAAGATGCAATTGCAAAGTTTACCCATCATCTGATTGAGCCACTGAACATCAAGCAACTATTGACACGCCAACTCAACCAACTATCTGGGGGCGAGATGCAGCGCGTTGCGATTGCCCATGCATTAAGCCAGGATGCCCAGTTGTTCCTTTTAGACGAGCCATCTGCGTATCTCGATGTCGAGCAGCGATTGATGCTGTCGAAGATGCTCAAAGACTTTGTTGAGCATTACAATGCGACGATACTGGTTGTTGATCACGATTTGCTGTTCTTGGATTATTTAAGCAATCGGTTATTGGTGTTTGACGGCGAGCCTGCGGTTCATGGCGAAGTGAAAGGGCCGTTTGGTATGGAAGAAGGGATGAATATGTTCTTGGAAGATTTAGGCATTACATTTAGGAGAGACAAGGATTCCGGCAGACCGAGGGCGAATAAGGTCGGTTCTGTGCTCGATCGGCAGCAGAAGTCGGAAGGGAAGTATTATTATGTTTAGATCTTTCGTGCAACAATTTTCCAGTAGGCTGATAATTTGTCATTAAACATGCGATGAGTGCCTTCTTCGAATTGAATAAGAATAAATCTGTTGAGGAAACTTCTCATTGCTGCTTTAGTTCTGTAATAACGAGTAATTCCATTTGAAAGAAAGGCATCTTCTCCCACATTTTTGTCTTTTCCGTACCATTTGTCGTGCTGGTTTTTTACTGTGAACATAAAAATACCAGATGGCTTGAGTATGCGGTACATCTCATCGATAATAGTTTGCATCTCCCTATCACTGAAAAAATGGAGAACAAGGTTTGAACAAACAACCTCAAATACATTGTCCTCAAAAATAGAAAGATCGCGAATATCCTGCTGGATAACCTGAATCTTTTTATTTTCTAATGTGGTTAAGGCTGCCCCTGAAAAGTCGATTGCGGTCACGTCAAACCCCCGCTCATAAAAATAAATGCTATCACGCCCTTGACCACAGCCCAAGTCAAGAATCTTAAGGCGTTTCTTATTATTTTTGAGAAACTGAGCACATTCAACCGCAAAGCTCGTCGGACCGGTTCCATAAAAATCTTTTTCTTTGAACTTCTTATCCCAATATTCCTGCGTCATGCTCTTCCCCTGCTCTCCCCATCAACAATCCCCTGCCCGATGATGTGCGCAATGCGCAGCGGCTCCGGAATGTTTCCATGAATGGTTGCAATTTTAATAATTTCCACTGCCTCTTCTGCTGTGCATCCAGCATGTTGAAACCAGATTACTCCGCTTTTCAATACCGCTTTCTCTGGTTTTCCTGCAATCTCCATCAGCTGATACTTCTTTTCCATCCCTAGTTTCCGAAGCGTTGCTTTGATGGCGGTAAAATCCGGATATTTTCGTATCACCGTTATCACCGGAATGATGGTGTGCTGTGCAATTGCCTGAATGTTCACCACATTAAAACCGCCAAACGCAATGCCGTCGAGCAGGATTGCCTGCAGTTGAGACTTAAACTTTGATTTATTAATCATCTCAATGATCTTTACCGTAGCATCATCGCCATCCCGTTCAATCTGCGTGCTCAACAACCCATCCATCAAGCGCCCGCCGCGAAAGAATGGTGCGATAAGCATCACAGCTAACTGAGACTTGTCAAAAGGAGTGTCATCAATGCCTACAACACGGATTTCGGACTTCATGGTAAGCTCATTTTAAGAGCAATGCTTATATATAAAGTGGTTGTCACCTGAGCCTATGTGTGGGATTATCGGATATGCAGGAAAAGAGAACGCTGCGCCTCATCTACTTCATGGCATACAGCGCCTTGAATACCGGGGCTATGATTCAGTAGGCATGGCTACGCTCAACAATCAAAAGCTCACCGTGCTGAAAGATGTTGGAACAGTTTCTGAGGTCGACAAAAAGCTGCATTTCACTACGCTTCCAGGCACGCTGGGCATCGCGCACACACGCTGGGCAACCCATGGCGGCGTCACGAAGACCAACGCACATCCGCACCTTTCCTGCGACAAAAAAATTGCAATTGTCCACAACGGGATTATTGAGAACTACAAAGAACTCACCGAAAAATTAAATGGCCATTTGTTCATCAGCGAAACCGACAGCGAAGTGATTGCACATTATTTTGAAGAAAAGCTCAAAAGCAAAACGATGAAAGAAGCTTGTATAGCTTTCATGAAAGACATCGACGGCACGTTTGCTATTCTTGTGATTAAACATGACGAAAACAACATGTACGCATTGCGAAGAGATTCTCCTTTAGTCTTGGGTGTTTCTCAGGAACACGTTATCGCATCTGACCTGTACACATTTTCTGACAAAACAAAAAAAGCAGTCTTCTTTGAAAATGATGAGTTTGCAATAATCTCAAAAGAAAAATATCAGTTTTACGACAGGACAGGAAAAGAAGTAAAAAAGAAAGTGCATGAATTCATATGGGAGCAGGAGGAGTCCAAACAGCAGCAGTATGAGCATTTCATGATGAAAGAGATTATGGAGCAGCCTGCGGTTGTCAAGCGATTACTGCTCTCCCTCAAAACCGATCAGAAAGATAACTTTGAGAAACTGCTCAAACTGATAAAAGAATCGCACAAGATTGTTTTCGTCGCATCGGGAACAAGCTATCATGCAACACTTTTAGGAGCATATTACTTGCATCAGTGCGAGATTGAGGCACAGACACTCATCGCATCTGAATTTGAGCACTTTGCGTCGATTGAAGAAGATACACTGGTCATTGCCTTATCACAATCAGGAGAGACAATGGATGTGATCGATGCGCTGAAATACGCGAAGAGCAAGAAAGCAAAAATTGTTGCAGTGGTAAATGTTCCATATTCAACCGTCCAGCGCATGTCTGACCTTTCCATAAACATCCTCGCCGGACAAGAAGTATGTGTCGCAGCGACAAAGTCATTTGTGAACCAGGTGACATTGCTGTTGAGCATCGCACAGCACTTTGGATTTGATGTTTCGTTAGATGAACTGCCTGAAAAGATCATATCAGTGTTCAAGCGCGCGCCGCTGATTGAAAAAATAGCAAAAGAGCTGGCACCGACGCGCGATATCTATGTGTTAGGGCGGGGATTAAGCTATCCGGTCGCACGCGAGATTGCATTGAAGATTAAAGAGATTTCATATATCCATGCAGAGGGCATGATGGGCGGAGAATTGAAACATGGCACGATTGCGCTGATTGAAGAGGGCACCCCGGTGATCAGTTTGGTGTGCAATCATGACCAGGCGATGCTGTCGAATGTGAAAGAAGTTGAGGCGCGGGGAGCGAAAGCGATCATTATCGGCACCGAGATAGGCGATATTGTTGTTCCCACCAATCATGATGGAACGTTTGGCATCTTGGCTACTGTTGTCGGACAGTTATTGACGTACTACATTGCAAAGGAGAAAGGATTGCCCATTGACAAGCCGAGAAACCTTGCGAAGAGCGTGACGGTAAGATGAAAGCAGTCATCTTCGACATGGACGGTGTATTGATCGACAGCGAACCATTGCACTTTCAGGGCTCAAAAAGAGTGCTGAAAAAGCTGGGCAATGATCTCACCTGGGGGATATACAAGAAATGCATCGGCACAACGATGAAAAAGTCGATGGAAATCTACATTGAGGAATTTAACCTAGACATTTCTGTTGATGAGCTGATGGAATTGTGTGATAATGCCTATATGGAAGGATTAAAGAAGAACTGCGTCGCAAAAGAAGGTGTTTATCCATTGCTCAAGCGTTTGGTGGGGCGCATCACGATCGCTTTAGCCTCCTCAGCGAATGAAAGCCAGATTGAAGCAGTGCTCGCTGGATTAAAAATAAAGCAGTATTTTTCCATGATCCTCTCAGGCGAGCATTTTGAGGAAAGCAAACCTGACCCAAGAATATATGAAGAAACCGCAAAGAATCTGCAGCTCAGCTCACGTGAATGTCTCGTGATTGAGGACTCAGAAGCAGGATTGCATGCGGCAAAAGATGCAGGCATGAAATGCGTTATGGTAAAAACGGATTATACAAAAGATGTTGATCTATCAAGAGCAGATCATATCGTCAACAGCCTGAATGACTTCAATATGGCGTGGATCAAATGAAAAAGATTTTTGGCACTGACGGCATTCGGGGAACAGCGAACAAGTATCCGATGACCGCGGAGATGGCGCTGCAATTCGGGAAAGCTGCCGCCGAGCTGTTCAAACATAACAAACAGACCAAGATCGTTATCGGTAAAGATACACGTCTCTCCGGCTATCTTTTTGAGACTGCGTTGACTGCAGGCATCCTCAGCTGTGGCGTTGACGTCTATCTTGTCGGCCCGATGCCTACGCCAGCGGTTGCACACTTAACAAAAAGCATGAATGCTGATGCGGGGATAGTCATTTCCGCTTCTCATAATCCTGCAGGTGACAATGGACTGAAACTTTTCGCAGGCGATGGGTACAAATTAAGCGATGAGCGTGAGGAAGAAATGGAAAAACTCATGATGGAAGAGCTGACGCTCGACGAGGAAGCAGTAAAGCCCATCGGAAAAGCCCACCGTGTTGATGATGCGATTGGAAGATACATCGAATATGCAAAAAGCACGATAAAAAGCATATCGCTGAATGGCTTAAAGATCGTCCTCGACTGTGCACATGGTGCTGCATACAAAGTGGCGCCGACAATATTTACTGAGCTTGGCGCTGATGTTGTTGCGCTGAACGTCAAGCCCGATGGCTTAAATATCAATCAGAATTGTGGTGCACTTCATCCTGAGCAGCTGAAAGCAGCAGTAGTCAAGGAGAAAGCAGACGTTGGCATTGCATTTGACGGTGATGCAGACAGGGTTATCTTTGTTGACGAAAAAGGGAATGAGATTGATGGAGACAGGATCATGGCTATTCTTGCGGTTGAGATGAAGAGACAGAGAAAGCTTGAAAAGGATACCATTGTGGCAACAGTTATGTCGAATGCCGGGTTTGAAGAAACGTTGAAAGAAAAGGGAATCACTGTTCTCCGGACACCTGTAGGAGATAGGTATGTTGCTGACGTGCTGAAAAAGGGCTACTCCCTTGGCGGCGAGCAGTCAGGGCATATTATTATCACCGACTACAGCACAACCGGCGACGGCATTATTGCTGCGCTTCAGGTTCTTGCAATCATGAAGAAGGAGGAAAAAAAGATATCCGAGCTGGGTAGTATTGTTCGGCTCTATCCTCAGACGCTGATAAACGTGACCGTGAAAGAGAAGAAAGATTTTAATAAGATGAAAACTGTTGCTGAGGCAGTGAAGGATGCGGAGAAGCAGCTGAAGGGAAAAGGAAGGGTGCTGTTGCGCTATTCAGGTACAGAACATGTTGCGCGCGTGATGGTTGAGGGAAAAGCAGATATAGTGAAAATTGCGCAGCGCATTGTAGATGCACTACGACAGGAGATAGGATGATACAGGCGGTTATTTTGGCAGCAGGAAAGGGGACACGATGCATTCCATTGACAATCACGCGGCCGAAAGCACTTCTTACAGTAGCAAATAAAACGCTGCTTGAGCATAATCTTGAGCAGCTCGAAGGATTGGTCGATGAGGTAATCATCGTCGTTGGTTACAAGGGAAAAGAAATCAGAGGACACATAGGAACGCGCTTTAGGAACATGCGCGTGCTGTATGTAGAACAGAAGAACCAATTGGGCACAGGAGATGCATTGAAAAGCTGTGAAAAATTGCTGCTGGGTCGCTTTGTTGTTTTGAATGGTGATGATTTGTACTCCAGAAAAGATATTCACGCATGCTTAAAGTATAGGTATGCAGTCCTTACAAAAAAAGTTGATGATCCTGAAAAGTGGGGGATAGTGACGGTAAAAGAGAACAGAGTAATGAGCATTGTTGAAAAGCCGAAAAAGCATTTCTCCAATCTCGCCAACACTGCACTGTACGTGCTTGACACAGCGATATTTAAACACAAACTGAATAGAACGAAACGTGGTGAGTATGAAGCAACCGACTACATCAGCGCGCTTGCTCAAAAGGAGCGCGTCCATTGCCTGCCCGTCAGCGACTATTGGATCCCTGTTGGGTATCCTTGGCACATTATCGATGCAAATGAGTTTTTTCTCGAAAAGATGAAAAAATCGGTCATAAAAGGAACAGTCGAGAAGGGCGTGACCATAAAAGGCGGCATCTTTCTTGATGAAGGTTCGGTCATCAAAAGCGGGAGCTATATTGAGGGCAATGTTGTCGTTGGAAAAAACTGTGTGATCGGGCCGAATTGTTACATCAGAGGATATACCTCGATTGGAAGTGGCTGTAAAGTTGGTAATGGAGTTGAAATAAAGAATTCAGTGTTGTTTGACAACACGAAAGTTCCGCATTTAAGCTATGTCGGTGATTCTGTTCTGGGTGCAAACGTCAACTTGGGTGCAGGAACGATTACTGCAAACCTGCGCTTCGACCATGGTCATGTAAAGAGCACAATCAATGGTTCTCAGAAATCAGGGATTTCTGGAACCTCAAAATCTGGTGATTTTGATGGAAAAAGAATGGATACGGGAAGAAGGAAATTTGGCTGCGTGATTGGTGATGGCGCACAGACAGGGATCAATGTTAGCATCATGCCTGGTGTAAAAATGTGGCCCAACGTAACGGTAAAACCACATACTGTACTGTATGAAGACATTAAACAAACTTTGTAATGGAAGTCCAATAATTAGCCCCTTCGTATAAACGCCGTAAATGTTTGTTAAACTCCCTCCAGTTCTTGAACTTTTCTTTCTCCTCTGCACCCAAGTCGCTTAACGTGCCGGAAAGCTTTGCGCTGATGATGCGTTGGATGATCTGGTTCATCTGCTCGGGACTTTCTTCAGCGATATGTTGGTGAGGCCTCTCTATCCTTGTCGCTTCAGATTCATACTCCTGTTCCTCTCTTTTTTTAGCTGACATACTGCCATAATGAAGCTCATAGATGTTGGCTGGGGTATAGAACAGCGGGACTATAACCTGATAAAAATGAGACGTGTAGACTGCAGTCTTTTTCTTTTTTTCCTTTTTGAACTTAAACTTTTTTTGCTTCTTCTGCTTTTTCAAAGGAGCACGAACGATGTGCGAAAGCGACTCCAGCTGGAGCTGTTTGATAATATCGCGCAGCTCTTGATGTGCAGGTGAAACGCTATCTAACGGTACCTCTTTAAACGTTTCACGATGGCTCTCTTCCCAGGTTTGTTCAGCAAGCTGTTGCAGTTGCATAATGACGTAATTCCTCCATATTTTATAAGATTTATGTTTAAACTTTCCTGCAAAACGTCAAAAATCCCGTATGCGCCAGCATCTTTGTGTACGGCCGTATCTTTCTTTCATCAAATTCCCACTTGCGCTCAAGCACTTCTTTTGTTTTTAGAACAATGAGCTCTGATTTTTTAACTGCTTCAGCAAAATCAGACACCTGCGGAATGGATGGTGAATAGGAAACAAGAAAACCGCCCGGCTTGAGCGCTTTTTCCGCATGCCCGATCACTTTCCAGGGTTCAGGAAGATCTAATGTGATGAGATCAAGTTTTTTCTCGTCAATGCCATTGTAGATGTCTTTATTCTTAATCGTTATATTTTTCAAACTTAAAAATTCTTTATTCTTCTTGAGAATTTCAACAAAATCCTCCCGTACTTCATAGGTTATTACTTTTTTGCATATGTTTGCAAGAAAGAAGCATAAAGCCCCAGAACCGCCGCCGGCATCGACCACCACGCAGTTTTTATTGATGCCCGTCTCTGCAATGATTGAGCCGATGTCTTTTGGCGCAATGATCTGTGGTCCTCTCTTTATCTTTTGGTATAAATCAATAAATTGCGGCTCTGCAACGAGAAGTTCGTTTCCGGTGTTGGTTTTCAACCTATCTCCAGCTTTTGCTTTCTTTAGTTCATTTGCTTTCACATAGCCATATTGGCAGTGAAAATCATGTTCTACATCTTTTACAAAGAATTTCCTGCCGGTTTTTGTCAAGAGTATTTTCATGGGAAAAAAGCGGGGAGAGGGACTCGAATTCGAGGTCATTCAACCTTGGCTAAATGACTCCCCCGAATGATCGCTGTCTTTATTTCATTGCACTTGAGTGCTCAATACAGCTAATCAGCCTCTGCAGGCGATTGCCTTAGCCGCTTGGCTACCCCCGCTTGACATCAAACAGAATAAAGACAGTTTATATATCTTTTGGAGCAGATTTGTACAGCGTATACACCTTATAAAAACTGACCAAGCCTATTACCAAAAGCAACGTCGATACCAAAATAATGTCATTCTGCCGTATTGTATATCCAAAGATAGTCCTGTCAAATATTAACCATTCAGCAATTGATTTCACTGTCTTCCGCGGCAAAAACTGGTAAAAGCTGCCAATGATACCCGTGACGATCGCTAAGATAAGCCAGCCGCGCTTGGAAATGCCGTGGACAAAGTCATTATCGAAAGTGTATGTTTGAACCAATGTATACATCACAAACAGCAGAATTGCTGCGAAAATGCCATGCAACACATCCCATGTGGCAAGAGTGATAACAGCGCCGGCAAGAACAGAGGTTGTTATTTTCATTGTTTTTGTGTTTTTATAGGATGTAATCGCTGATGCCATGAGATAGACCATTAATGGAATAGCAATTACTGCAAATGTAAAGAAACGGACTTCCTGCTCTTCATCAAATCCCAGGACTTTCAAGCGCGCCATAATGAAGATGGCATCAAGCGCGGTAGCGCCAATTGCACTGAGGATGACAAAGCTCAGATGCTTACGCCAATCAGTGCGCTGCAGTTGCCAGAATGCTGCGATGTACACAATTGTCATAAACGCAGCATGCAGGAAGAAGAACCAGAACTGCTCGTCAATTTTAAACTCCTCCCGGTTCAGCGTCGGATTGGCCGCAACGTAATAGAGATAAAACATGAGTGGGCCACTGATACTCGTTGCAATTCCCTGTTGCTTTCCTTTGCCGACGAAATGCGCGATGAGAAACGTTGCAGCAAAAACAACCGTGAGCTTGATAGCAACATAGTTTAAATGCACTGCCCACTCGGTCGCCAAGTGATAGGTGATATCGATGCCGTTCATCACGATGGTGAGAAGAG
>CAYIKL010000013.1:18358-23705 GCA_964364045.1 uncultured Methanosarcinales archaeon | reverse complement strand
CATCAGTCACAAAGCCATGCATGTACACTGCCTTGAAACTTGGCTTGTTGAGCGCTAAAAAGGATGCGACCATCAAAAGATTAAACCAGCCGCGAATCTGGTCTTTTCCTTCTAAAATGAAGTCCGCGGGAAAGAGCTCATCAAAAGATTCTTTTTTGGATGGGTAATAGAGGCAGTTCCAGCTTGTTGTTCCCGCGTCCACCCACACGTCAATCACGTCCGGAACACGCGTGTACGTCTTGCCGTCCTTCTTTATCACAACCTCATCAATCCACGGCTTATGCGGATTTTTCACTTTTTTCCCTGACAGTTTTTCAAGTTCTTTTATTGAGCCGATTACAATATAATCTTCATCATTATCCACATTCCTCCATATCGGCAATGGTGTTCCCCAGTAGCGCTGCTTGGATATCGAATTGTCGCGCAGGTTCTCCAGCCATGAGTTAAATGCGTTATAGCCTGCATCAGGATGCCACTTCACCTTGTTGTTTGCAGCAATCATGCGCTCCTTCAAATCTTCAACTTTAAAGAACCATTGTTTTGTCGTCTTGTAAACAATTGCTTTATGGCATCGCCAGCAGTGTGCATAGCTGTGCGTGAATTTTTCACGTGCGATAAGCGAGCCGTTTTCTTCCATGAGCTGCGCAAACTTTTTATCATCGGCTTTTGCAACCAAACCGCCAAAAAGCTTATGCACTGGGTAAATCCCCTTCTCATCAATCACGTTAAATGGTTTTATGCCATTCCTGATGCAGAGCTCATAATCAGAGTCGCCGCAGCCTGGTGCGAAATGGACTAGTCCAGTGCCTTCATCAAGGTGGACATACTCCTCAGAAAGCAGGATGGTGTAGATGAGTTTCTGGGATTTTTTGTTCTCCAGTATCTCAGGAAACTCGTTATAGAACGGTGGAAGATACTCCTTGCCTTTGAGTTTTTCACCTACAAATTCCTCAACGATTTCATATTCCTTACCAGCTTTTTTGATGACCTTTTCCGCCAGTTCCTTTGCAACAATCCAATATTCGCCGCCTACTTTACATTTGACATAAGAAAACGCTGGATGCACGACAACTGCAAGATTCAGGGGGATGGTCCATGGTGTTGTTGTCCAGATTAACAAGTACACGTTTTTCGTTCCTTTTAACTTAAACTTGAGGTACACCGAGTCATCCGGAATGTCTTTGTATTCAAGTTCGTGTTTCGCGACTGCTGTTGTACACGAAGGACACCAAGTCATCGCACGCTCGCCTTCATACAGCCTTCCCTGCTCATGCGCGCGCTTGATCAGCCACCATTCGCCGTCGATGAAATCATTTGTGATGGACTGATATGCATGCTCAAAATCAAGTGTTGCTCCAAGACGCGTAAAATCCTCGTTCATCAGCTTAAGGTTGTGCAGGCAGAGCTTTTCGCATTCTTTGACAAACTTATCAACACCTAACTTTTCGATTTCATCTTTTCCTTTAATGTTCAGCTTCTTCTCCGTTGCATGTTCTGTGGGCAGCCCATGCATGTCATAGCCTGCCCTGTCCCATACGTTCAGGCCGCGCATGCGCTTATACCGCAGCATCATATCTTTTAATGACATATTCCATGCATGTCCGAGGTGTATTCTTCCGGAGGTATAGGGTGGCCCTTGCAGGAAGTAATAGTTGTCACCGGTGCTGTTGCGCTTTCTTATCCTTTCTAATGTGCTGTTGTGTTTCCAGAAGTTGAGGATTGCAGGCTCTATATCCTCATGATCATATTTTGTATAGCGCATTTGGCTTAATATAAATGGCAGGTTTAAAAAAGCTACGCTTTTGATGAAGAAACATTTTTAAATAAAATCTCATTACTACCCTAAAAAGAGGTGAGCACGTGAACATTGAATTTACACCGCGGAATGTGATAGACACCATGTTTGCAGAAGCTGCGCTCTACGGATTTCTTTATTACGCACAAATGCTTCTTAAGGTTGAAGGGAACCTGTGGATCAGCACAGCCATCCTCTGGGCGCTGCTGAACGCAATCGTTATTTTTAGTCCAGTTGTAAAGAAGTGTTATAAACAATAAGTTTTTATATCAACTCTTCTCCCAAGCTTGAAGAAGATGGTGAAATTCAAAACAATAAATCCGGCAACCGGAGAAGTTCTCAAAGAATATTCAGTGATGTCAAAAGAAGAAGTGATGACCATTGTGCATCACTCAAACGAAGCATATAAGTCCTGGAAAGAATTGCCTTTGCCGAAACGCGCGGAATTCATGGTCAAAGTCGCAACTGTTCTGAAGAAGAATAAAGAGCACTATGCCTCAATCATCACCGCAGAGATGGGCAAGCCAACCAAAGACGCGATTGCTGAAATTGAAAAATGTGCCTGGATGGCAGAAGTGTATGCACAAAATGCAGAAGCATGGTTAAATGAAGAAGTAGTGGAAGCGGATGGACTGAAGCATCGTGTTATCTTCCAACCGTTGGGAATTATTTTGGCAGTCATGCCCTGGAACTTCCCATTCTGGCAGGCACTGCGGTTTGGCGTTCCTGCATTGCTCACTGGAAACACTGCGATACTGAAGCATGCCAGCGCAACAACAGGAGCAGCATTAGCGGTTGAAACGGTTTTCAAGGAAGCAGGATTTCCCGCAAACGTATTCAGGACAATCATCGCGGACCACGAAACGGTTGCAGCGCTTCTTGCGCATCAGTTCATCAAGGGCGTCTCATTAACCGGCAGCACACCCGCAGGAAAGAACATTGCGGCAGTCGCCGGACAACATCTGAAAAAAGTTGTGCTTGAATTAGGAGGAAGCGACCCATTCATTGTTCTCGACGATGCGGATATCGAGGTTGCTGCGCAAAATGCAGTCAAGGGCAGGTTCCAAAACTGTGGCCAAAGCTGCATCGCGGCAAAGCGCATTATTGTTCACGAAAAAGTAGCAGACAAATTCTCAAAAAAATTTGCAGAGCTTGCGGAAAAGCTTGTCGTCGGAAACCCAAGCGATAAAAACACCACCACAGGGCCATTAGTGAATGAAAAAGCCGCGAAAGACATTGAAATGCACGTGAAAGATGCAGTACAGAAAGGGGCAAAAGTGCTGACGGGCGGCAAGCGGCTGAATGGTGCGTTTTATGCTCCAACCGTCTTGACCAACGTTACCGACAACATGGATGTGGTGAAAGAAGAGATGTTTGGTCCTGTTGCACCCATCATCGTCGTGAAAAGTGATGAGGAAGCACTCACCATCGCAAACAAAACCAATTTCGGTCTCGGCGGCAGCGTCTGGACAAAAGATTTGAAGCGCGGCGAGGCGATCGCACGCAGGCTTGAAGCAGGCAGTGTGTTTGTCAATTCTATTGTGAAGTCAGACCCGCGTATGCCATTTGGCGGCATTAAAGAAAGTGGTCTAGGAAGAGAGTTATCGCACTGGGCGCTGCGGGAATTTGCCAATATCAAAGGGTTAAGCGTGTACGAACATAAATGAGAGCGGCAGACTTATTCGTCAAATGTCTTGAGGAAGAAGGTGTTGAGTACATTTTCGCACTTCCGGGAGAAGAAAACCTCCATCTGATCGAAGCGTTGAGAAAATCAAAAATTAAATTGATCATCAACCGGCATGAGCAGTGTTCTGCGTTTATGGCTGCAACGTACGGCCGATTAACAGGAAAAGTTGGTGTTTGTTTGGCAACGCTCGGCCCTGGCGCGACAAATTTAATCACTGGCATCGCTCACGCGCAGCTTGGCGGCATGCCCGTGCTCGCCATTACCGGACAGAAAGCGATCCGTGAAAACTGGCAGGCAAACTTCCAGGTTCTTGATATTGTCAATATGATGAAGCCCATCACCAAGAGCAGCATGCAGATAACCGGTCCGAAAACGATTCCGCGCGACATCAGAGAAGCATTTAAGGTGGCAACAACCGAGCGCCAAGGTGCATGCCATATTGAATTGCCCTCAGACGTTGCATTGGAAGAGGCTGATGAATTTCTCAAGCCGCATCATGCGTTTAAGACACGCCGCCCTGTCCCGGATGAAAAAGCGGTTCGTCTTGCTTCCGAGATGATTATGAAGTCAAAAGAACCGATCATCATCGTATCAAGCCGCGGCCAGCGCAATAGTGTTCATAAAAGCCTGCGTGAATTTTGTGACAAGACAAAAATTTATGTTATCCAAACACAGCTGGGTAAAGGTGTCCTGGGTGATGACCACAAGAATTCGCTCTATTCATTCGGCGTGCATAAAAAAGATTATGTCAGCTGTGCGATTGAGAATGCCGATTTAGTGATCACCGTCGGCTATTCACGGACAGAGTATCCGCCATCAGTCTGGAACAGGCAGCTCAAGAAAAAGATATTGCACATCGACTTCACTCCTGCGCACCCCGACGTGTATTATTCTCCTGATTGTGAGATTGTTGGTGATATTGCATATGCGCTGGACAAAATAGGTGACAAGGTCGCCTCATATACATATGACTCAACGCATAATGAAAAGCTCAAGAAACTATTGGATGAAAAGCTCTTTGGCGAAGGATTTGATGACAACTCATTCCCGCTCAAGCCGCGCAGGATTGTTGCAGACTGCAGGAACGTGTTGGGCAAGGAAGACATTCTCTGCCTCGACAACGGTATCTACAAGCTATGGTTCTCCCGGCATTATAAAACCTATAACATTGGAACATATCTGGTGGATAATGCGCTTGCAACGATGGGCGCTGGCTTGCCGAGCGCACTAACTGCAAAGCTGGTGCATCCCGAAAGAAAAGTGCTTGCAGTGGTGGGTGATGGTGGCTTTATGATGAATTCGCAGGAATTTGAGACGGCAGTGCGGTTAAAGCTTAATGTTGTTGTGCTGTTATTGCGGGATGATGGTTATGGCTTTATCAAATGGGAGCAGGAGCGCTACAAATATCCAAGTTACGGGCTTGATTTTGGCAATCCCGATTTTGTGAAGTATGCGGAAGCCTATGGGGCAAAAGGGTTCAGAGTGAAGAAAGCGGCTGACTTAATCCCATTGCTTGAAAAGGCATTTAAAGAGAAAGGGCCGGTGATTATTGACTGCGCGATTGATTATTCTGAGAATCTTCACATGTGGGGGAAGTATTTGGAGAGCATTGTTTGTCCGGTGTAGCACCTTTTGCAAGTTCTTTGAGGAATTGGTGCACAGGTTTTTCACGAAATCTGAAATACGGTCCATTTGTCCATTCAAATTTCTCTCCATAACCCAGTCTTTTCACGTGTTCAGTGACATCGCCATTAACTCCTGCCAACCTCGCCCATTGAGCGAGAAGGGCTTTCTCCAACGTGACACCTTCAGGATCATAGCTGCGCTCTTTTCTGATCTGCTCGCGTGAGGAAGCGGTAATGTAG
>CAYIKL010000013.1:0-18258 GCA_964364045.1 uncultured Methanosarcinales archaeon | reverse complement strand
CTCCAAAAGTTTTCTTGCACCATGTTCTGATCCGATGGTATCATAAAGTTTAGTGAGATCTAACATAAACCTGTGCATCTGATGGGGCGGCACGCTTTGCCAGGAGTCATGCTCCGGGATATGCACGGTTGTGTCACGCACAATTTGATAAGGCTGCTTTTTCATTTTTGTATTGCATGCAACGATTGCAAGGCGTGGACTTCCCAGCCGCTCCATAAGCTCGGCGTCAGCAGCGGTGTACGCACCAAAGAGTGCGTCAAGCATTTTGGCATAGAGTTTTCGTACGCTGAAAATGGCGTGCGATCCTGGCTCAAGCATGGCAGATGCGAGGGATATGGAGAGATTTCCCGTCATTGCATTGGAGGACAATGAACCCTCATCAGGCTCAAGTACCGGGCAGCGGTAAAGAGCTTCTTCAAAAGCTTCTGCCAGCTGTTTTTGCGCTCCTTCCGGCTGGTAAGGCGCAGCACCATGGATTGCTACACGAAGCTCTGCGATTGCATTTCTTAATTTCGGAAAGAACTTTCTTATGTTGAGGGCTTCAAAGGCGGCATAGCGCTGGAACTCCAGATGTGCGCTGGGATGAATGCGAAGGTTCGGCGAGCGGAACACCTGAGCGAGCAGATTGTACACGCTTGTAATGGTTTGAACTTGATCATCAGCAAGACCACCATTTCGCAAAGCAGAGGCTGCGAGCGGAAGCATTGAAGCATCAGGATAAACTAAAGTATACTCTTTAACATTCCATTCAAGCGTCTCAACGAGACCCTCTTTTTTGCCGCTTGCATCCAACGCATACCGCATGAATGAAGGATTCGAGCATGATTTATATTGTTTTTGGGGAATTAGTCGTTGCTTTGCCGGTGCTCAAGAGAGAATTTATGCTTTCTTGAATTCTTTCTTCAATTCCCTTGTCATCTCAACGAAATGCTTTCCTATCAGGCTGAGATATTTCTTCTGCTGTTCCGAAACGGCAAGCATTTTTTTCAGCACATGATTCCCTTCTGTTAATATGATAGTATGCTCGAGCGGGAGATTGTTGAGCGTATTATAAGCAGTGTTCAATAATGACAGCTGTGATTCAAGATAGGGCACTTCAAAGATGACGCGCCGAATGCCTCCGTGCGGGTCTTTCAGAAATGAGTTTATGATCCGCTTTGTTTTTTTATGGTCTGACATGACCGAAGCAAGCTTCAGGTCAAACAGCTGGTGTGCCAATGAGGCAAGCTTGTCATTGACAACCTGCCCATACTTTATTTCTTTCAGTGACTTTCGTAATTGCTCCAGGCCTTGAACATTCAAATACCCTTCAAATTCGGCTGCAAGCTGATCTATTCTGGGCAGATCGCTCGTTGCTGCTTTCAGCTCCTTGACATCCATCAGCGGGTGAATACCAGCTCAGGCTTTAAACTTACCTCATGCAGCACGCTGGTTGCAGTAATCGTATCACGATATGCAATGCTCGTGCTTGAGCAGTACGGGCAACGCTGGGCAACGTTAGAATATTTCCTGTAGCTGAACTTATAATTGCACCGTAGGCAATGAAACCGTTCACGCTCAAATGCGGGTCTTGGCTTTTCCATCGGCAAATCAAAGCACGGGATGCACACCAAATCCCTTCCGTTTTTCGCATAACGGACGTTCTCAATATTCACATCATTTTTGCATTTGCTGCATAATACTTTTGGAGAGACCATGACTATCACCTGGTATGGAGAAAAGTATACTGGTTTATAAATGTTATGGGTGCTTAATCTCACCCACTCATCTCATGTACTAACTTCTTACACACAGAATCAATGCCGACAAAAACATTGTGCTCAACAACTTCCGCAGGATAAACTTGTCCGCCGTCAACAATCTGCCCATGCAGCTCAAACTTTTTGACCTTGTCTCCTGTCTGGTGCAGCGGCTTTAATCGTAACTTTAACCCATTAAAATTCTTGCACATGCCTTCAATCTTTCGGGCATAATTACCTACCATCTTCTTAACCACAACCATATCGCCGCCATTCAGAGAATTAAAACCTGTTAATTCAATACTCCCGCCCAGCTTTATTGACTCTTCCTCTGCCATATCCCATCACCACCGGAGCGCAGGAAAAATCAAAATCCAAACCACCCCAGTAATGTAGTAATATCCAAATTTATAAGTTTTATCTTTATGGGTGGTAGTGATGTGTATACTGATATATTTATTCCACCAAAAATTAAATTTCAACCGCTTTTTCTTTCATCCCGATCTTCGCCAGCACCATCTGATGCATTCGTTTCAAGAATTCATACCTCTCCTCAATCTTAATGACATCGGAATAGCCTTGCGCGATAAGATTAAACGCGAACGGTGACGGAATTTGGGTAAACGCCTCTTTCACTTCTATTTTTCCATTTTCAACGTCTTCAAGAATTTTTTGCGTATTCACAAAATCCATCACATCCTCAAGCACTTCTCTCCGTGCCTCTTTCAGTATGGGAAAGTTATTGTCAATGCGCTTCACTGCACTCATCAATATCTTGCTGCTCACCTGTTGCCGGCCAACCCTTTTCTTGTGGCCTTTATATTCCCGCAAGATCATCAAGCTTCGCCCGGCACAATGTCTAAATCGCCGATTCAGGACTTCACTCTTTTCAATAGCCTGCTCTGCAATCAGCCGCAACTCGCTTGGCTTCAACACTTTCAGTGCCTTCATCACGTTCACCGCTCCCTCATATGAAATGTAAAACCCATTGTCGTTGATGCCCACTTCAACATCGCGATGCTGCTGTTTTCCGATGGCGTATGCGACCGCTCTGCTCAGACAGTCATTCACTCTTCTCCCCATCAACGTGTGAAATATCGCGTAATTCCTATCCCTGTCCTTGTAATGCTCGATAACAATCTTCCGGTCATGCGGCACATCGATGAAATGAAACTGTTCCCAAAAATAACGATAGATGCTTTCTGCAGCATTTTCATCCACATACACATAATCATGAATAAACTGCATGACTTCTCCTTTTTCAATCCCCTGGGCAAGTTTTTCATTCATCAGCCGCCTGAACTTTCCTATTTCCTGCGCCAGATCAAAGCTTAATGGCAGCATTTCCGATGCCCAGCTTGGAACAGTCGGCGGCCGTGAAACACTTGCACTGACGCTTGCCACCATTCCCCGGCTGTACTTGAACTGATACACGTCCCCGCCTAAAACAAAAATATCTCCAGGCTTTAGTCGTTCTAAAAAGCCCTCATCAATCTTCCCGACAACATGGTCGCTTCCAGCAATTTTGACGGTGATAAAAGATTCATCCGGTATCGTGCCGATATTTGTCATGTAAATGACGCGCGCTAATTTCCCCCTCTTTCCTATCTCATTGCTTTCTTTATCCCACCATATCTTTGCATAAACATATCGGTCTTCCAGCGAAACAAACTCTCCCGAAAGGTATTTCAGCAGCTCAGTAAAATCTTCCCGCGCCAAACTTTTATAACAATAGCTTTGGATGACAAGGTTGTACATCTCCCCTGCATGGGTGCGCTCATGGATCGCAATACCATACAGCTGCTGCGCAAGCACGTCCAGGCAATTCATTGGAATATGAACGCGGTCAATTTTCTTTTCCAAAGCGCTTTTGAGCAATACGGAACACTCCACTAAATCATCCCGATCAAGCACGATGATCCTTCCTTTCACCGTATCATGCATGCGGTGCCCTGCGCGGCCTGCGCGCTGTAAAAATCGTGCAACTGACTTTGGCGAGCCGATGCATAACACTAAATCAACATACCCAATGTCAATGCCCAGCTCAAGTGATGTTGAGCACACCACAACTTTCAACTCGCCCTTTCGTAATCGGTCTTCAATATTCTTGCGCATCTCTTTTCCCAAACTGCTGTGATGCGCACCGATGTTCTCTTTGTAATAGTCAGGAAATCTCTCTTTCAAGTGATGTACAACACGCTCTGTAGCCGAGCGTGTGTTGGTAAAGATGAGTGTTGTCTTATGCTGCTGGATATGTTGATGCAGCGTGTTGTACAATGCAGATGATGCGGTGCTGCTGTCAATCTCAATCAGATTTTTTACCGGGCTTATGACCTTCAAGTCCATCTGCTTTATAAACTGCACATCGACAACAACGCAATCACGCGGCTGTCCGTTTTCCAGGCCAACTAAAAACTGTGCGATCTCCTCCAATGGCGCAACTGTTGCGCTTAACCCCACTCGTGTCATATAACCGCTCAGCTTCTGCAGCCGTTCTAACGACAATGACAAATGCACACCTCGCTTGTTTTCCGCTAACGCATGGATCTCGTCAACGATACACCACTGTGTGCTTTTCAGATGCTCCACAAACTTAGGTGAATTCAGCATAATCGCCAGACTCTCCGGTGTTGTGATGAGAATATGCGGCGCTTTTCTGAGCATTGCCGTCTTTTCCTTTTGCGTCGTATCCCCCGTTCGTACTGCAATGCGTATGCCCAACTCTTTGCCTGCAATTTCCTCCATTTCTTTCAATGGCTGCTTGAGATTGACTTCAATGTCATAACTCAATGCTTTTAAAGGCGAAACATAAACACAATATGTTTTATCTTCAAGAATGCCCTTTTCCGACGAATCAATAAGCTCGTTTAACACCGATAAGAACGCGGTCAATGTCTTTCCCGAACCAGTTGGCGCTGATACAAGGATGTTTTTCCTGGAGTGGATGTCTAATACTGCATACTTCTGCGGCAACCCGAATGACTGGAATTTTGACTGAAACCACTGTTTAACAGTGGAATGTAACACTGTATAAATCTCTTCATCAGTATTTGGCTTGTCTTTAACGGTAATCATGGGTTATTTGGCGGATAATAAGCATATAAATGTGTCGCCGCCATTTTTTAATGCACGATGCTTTATATACCTTGCACGCGCACCTGTCCACTGTGTCCAGTCGAAAATCGAGAAGTCCTTCTGGGTCACTCACCTAAATCGCGGGATTGAAGCGAATGAGTCATTCAAAACAAGTTCTACCGCGGCCAGAGACGTTATAATGGCCCGTAATATCTACGCTGTTCAATTGGATGTTATCGTGGTAAGAAATATGGTTGGGCACGTGGCAGCCAATCTGCTCTGGGCTGTTCGTGAAGTCCTGCTGCTTTATCAATAATCACCTGGAGTTCCTCGAGTTTGAAAGGTTTTGGCAGCAGCGAATACGCGCCTCCATACAAGGCATTCTGCGCATCTTCAAATGTGAGGTCCCTTCCTGTCATAATAATCACCGGAACTCTTCGTTGAGGCTGTTCTTCCCGCACTCGGCGTATAAGACCCATGCCGTCAAGCCTCGGCATATCCCAGTCACTAAGGACAACACCTATATCAGAATTAAAGCGTAACTGTTCAAGGGCATCCTCTCCATCAAAAGCGCTCAGCGTTGCATATCCTATCTTTCTCAGACTTGTATCTATCGCTTTTACAATGGACGGTGTGTCGTCCACAATCAGAATCTTCGGCTTAATCGCTTGCATCCATTCAAAGAAAAACCCGCCCTTTTTAAACCTTACGATTTTTATATATAGTTTATATAATAATCTACTGTGGTGCGTATTTCTGATACGCTTTGTTCACAACGTCGACGATTGCTCTTCCTGCGATTTTATCGCAGACTTCGGTTATCCACTTGGCCAGCGCATCCACGTGTTCTGCATCCGTCATGAAGCGCGTACGCGTGCTGTTCAGGATGATGGGCACTTTATCCAAAAATTCTTCCCGATAGCGATGGGCAAATTCAATACCGCTAACCCCTAGCATTTCCCAGTCAGTAATGATAAGACTGATGTCGGGATTCGCACGCGCAGCTGTCCAGTGCACGAAACTCTCCGAGTTTCTGGGTGCCAAGCACTTTCTAAGTGCGGGCACACAAACTCAAAGAGTTTGTTGTGCTCAGAAGCGAAGCTTCTGACATGTCCAATCCACAGACTTAACCCTTGTTTAGCTCATTCGTAGCTGTACATAGAACGAAGCCTGAGTGCCAACTCTCTTCGCTCAGTAAAGAGCTCGGGATGAATGATTGCTGCAAGAATCTCTAATGTATCCACAATCCGTTGACTGGGGCGATTGAAGTAGGCGTTTCCATCAACAACATAAACCTCATTCTGGCGAACGGCCTTTAGTTCTCCCCATTCTGGCGTTGCTGTAAGAAATCCAATATCCTGAAGCGTTCGAGAAATGGGAAAACCGCAAGGCGCAATCACGATTTTATCTGGCTGCAGGCGCAAAATTTCATTCATCGCTATTTTCAGAGAATGCTTTCCAGCTCTTCCAAAAATATTTTTTCCCCCAGCAATCTCTATCATTTCTGGTATCCAATTTCCAGCGGTCATCAGAGGCTGGAGCCATTCAATGCAGCAAAGAGTTGGCCTCTCTAAGTTCTGAGTTTTCTTCTTTACTTCCTCGATCCTCTTTGTGAGACTCTTTACCAGTGCTTGCGCTTCTTCACATTTATTTGTTGCTTTCCCTATGATCAAAATATCATGAAGGATGTCTTTCAAATTCGCAGGTTTTAACGAAACGATCTGAACTTCCGGGATACATACACGAGTTGCTTCTTCCACATCCCTTAAAGAAACAGCACAGACATCACATTGATCCTGTGTAAGGATTATATCAGGTCGTAGTGCTTTTAGTTTTTCCGCATCGATATCATATACGCTTAACCCTTTTTTCACAAGCGACATAACATCCTTATCGATCTCACCACTGCGTGTGTGCTGGTTTATCTTACTTTTTGTCAAGATCGGTTTTGTCCTTGCTTCTGCAGGAAAATCACATTCATGTGACACACCGATAATTTGAGCTCCTAATCCTAAAGCAAACGCTATCTCAGTATTGCTTGGCAGCAAGGACGCAATTTTCATATAAGGCTATTAAGGGAAAAGAGCTTATAAATCAATTGGTAGATCCCCCAAAATAGGTCACCTCTTAAACTTCTCAGTTTTCAGTGGCCATGGAAAAGGCTCTTCTCCCTCTTCAAGAAATAATTCACCCGATGCCTGCAGTAACTTTACTCTCCCATCCAAATATTCTTTCCAAACGATGAATTTGCCGTCTTTCACCTCAGCTATGATAGCATCACTCACGACCTGTCGCTGTCCAGTTTCTATCTTTGTCGTGGCAAACTGCCATTCAACGGCCAGATGATTGCCATCAACGATGATCTTATTGATGTATACTTTTGTATCTGTAAAATGGTTTCTAAAGTACACCAAATCTTCGAGTGTTTGAGTTTTATCCAATCGTCTTCCCGGGTATGCAAATATCACATCATCATGCAGGAGGCTATTAAGTAAATTGATATCACCTGTAGCCCATGCATCTGCATGTTGGTGAACCATCTCGGTGATCTCTTCATCCGGAGCTGAGCAGCCAGCAAGAAACATCAGGATGAGCAGTGCAACGACCAGAAACATCACCAGCATAACCGTATGTGGTCTCATTTGAGAGTAGTTATTCCAATTATTTAAATAATTAGTTGTGGTGAAGACAACAATTCAAAACGCTTTTATACTCCAAAACAATTCTTTGTATAGGTGATAGCGTATGGCAAAAAAAGATAATGCAAAGCTTGTTGCGATTTTAAGTTATATTACCATCATTGGCTGGATTATTGCACTGATACTGCATCAGAAGAGCAAGACAGCATTAGGCAGCTTTCATCTGCGACAAGCTTTGCTGTTAATGATAGCATGGGTTGTGCTTTGGTGGATTCCCATGATTGGGATGGTGCTCTGGATTGTGGTGTTTGTATTCGTCATTTTAGGCTTAGTCAGCGCAATCCAGGGAAAACGGAAAGAATTGCCGTTGATAGGAAAATATGCGCAGCAGTGGTTTAAGGGACTGTAACGTTTCTGCATCAGCATGTAACTAACAAGTAGTAAAGTATATAAATGCAGACTCCTCTTTTCTATTATGACCCCTGGAATTGCAGTTAATGAATGTGAAGTTGGAGAAGCGAAGGAAGGCCTTGAATTAATTGCGTATCTCAGCGTCTGTTGTGGTATTGTGATAGGCGATTACAATGGAAATACAATGTTGGGGCATACGATGCGCCCAGAAGGGAGTGTGAATGGTTACCACATACGATATTTTGGTGAATACATCACGCCACGAAGCTCAATTGATGAGATGCTTAGACGGCTTGGAGACAAAGGAATTGAAGTACAGACCCTGGGCGCATACCTCTTCGGTTGCAACGGCTCGAGTATTGCCGATGACCTAGCGAGAGAAGCAAGGTGCGTGCTTCGCGAACATAATATCCCAATACGGCTGGACAAAACACAGCAGTCCGAGCGGAACCCGGGAATAAGATTAAGTGTCACTCCGAAAAAAATAACCGTTGAATTTCTGGAGTCTCTAAATATCGACAACAGGCAGGCTGAAATACATTTGATAGAAGCGCCGAGCAAATCCTGAGTTTAAATAATAAAGTTTATAAACCAACTCTAAACCTCAAGCAAAAATGGTAGGTGCACTTGAAGTTAACCCAAACACGCTCATTGAACGTGCTGCAGCACAATTAAAAGAACATAAAATTGTCACTCCTCCTGCCTGGTCAGGTTTTGTAAAGACTGGTATGCATGTAGAGCGCCCGCCGGTGAGCCCGGACTGGTATTATATGCGCTCAGCAGCTGTGCTGAGAAGCGTCTACAAGCTCGGCATTGTGGGCACCAGCAAGCTTCGCACGAAATATGGAGGAAAAAAGAACCGCGGCTATAAGCCCGAGCGATTTTACAGAGGAAGCGGTGCAATCATACGGAATTCGCTGCAGCAGCTCGAAAAAGCAGGCCTTCTCACAAAAGCGGAAAAAGGCAGAAAGGGAAGAAAGTTAACTCCAAAAGGAAAATCATTTTTAGACAAGATTGCTGCACAGATGCTCAAAGAAGCAACACCTATGACCCAGAAGAGTGAGGCTGCCGAACCCCGCAATGAGTTATGAAGATGAGATCAGGCAACGCAAGCTTCAGGAACTCAGGGAGCAGCAGGAAGCGCAGCAGAAATTTGCACACATCGAGGAAGCGGTAAAGCAGTATTTCACACCTGATGCACTGCAGCGCTACGGCAACATCAAAGCAGCGCATCAGGAAACAGCATTGAGGTTGATCATGGCGCTTGCGCAGGCAATCCAAGCCGGACAAGTGCAACAAAAGATTGATGATGCGACGCTCAAAAAAATGTTAACACAATTGACGCAGAAACGAGACATCAGGATTATAAGAAAATGACGCGATACAAACAGCCTGCAAAGAAGAAGCGTTTAGCAAAACGCGGAAGGCAAACACGCTGGGCGCCCTTCTGGACAGTGCCGAAGAAATACGGCAAAGGCAGACGAGTCCATCCAGGCAGGCACACTCATGTCAAGCGCAGCTGGCGCAGGACAAAGACGAAGGCATAAAATGGAACAGACAACCCATCCGGCAGAGGCACTCGAGCACGCAGTTGAGGACGTATTTAACCAGATAACTAGTGTACTCACAGTAGAAGAGTTGAGAGAGAGGATTAGTGCTGCGATATCGGCGGTTGCTTGGGACCTTGATACTGAAAAGGCATATATTAATACACAGCTTCCCGGCTTCCTTGATAGCGTTCTAGGATCAAATGGGAAGAATAGAGTTGAGGATCCTGATTACATAAAAACTGAAGCAGTAAGTTCTGCTGAATTACATTTTCGGAAAATATACAATGGCAAAGCTTGAACGAACATACAACATCCCATTACGAAGGGAATGGCATAAAGTACCAGCATACAAGCGCTCGAAGAAAGCGATGAAGGCAGTTCGTGCATTCCTCCAGAAGCACATGAAAAGCGAGACCGTCAAGTTAGGCAGCCATCTCAATATGCACGTATGGCAGCACGGCATCAAGCGTCCGCCGCATCATGTGAAAGTAACTGCAATTAAAGACGATGATGGCATTGTACGCGCAGAGTTGTTTGGGCATAAGATAGAGGAGAAGAAAAAAGAAGAGTCCAAGGGCAAGCTTGAGGGGTTAAAGGAAAAGCTCACGGGGGCAGAGCCAAAAGCAAAGGTTAAAAAAGAAGAAAAGACTTCTGCAGCAAAGCCAAAAAAATCAAAATCACAAAAAGAGGGAAAGAATGAATCTCAACGTCCAGCAGTGGATAAGCAAGCTTAATTCTTATATTACAAGCCTGACATTATACGAACAGTTGGCATGGGGCGCTATCATCTTTGGAAGCATCCTTATTATTATTGGGTTGCTGTTGTTCTGAAACTACTGGCAAGTGATTAAATAGCAAAGCTTTATAAAGCAGGCTTATTCTGGATTACTTTATGACGGTAGTAACAGAGCAAAAAATAAACGAACACGATTTGCTCGACGGAGCTGCGGTGCTGTATCCTATAACTAAGAGAATGCTTGAACTTGCAGAAGGTGGGGACGAGCATGCTGCTGTCCGGTTGAATAGAACATTATTCACCCCTGGTTACGTGAGATTATTTTCCGATGCCCGACCTATACCGCGGAATGGTGGCAGCCCAGAAGAACTCCCTACTGAGCTTGATGGAATGAGAAACTCTGTGCTCAATGCCTTTACTTATTCCGGGATCCAAGAAGAGGATGCACAAATCAAAGAGGAATTTTTGGGCTATGCGCGAGAATCTGGAAAAAGAATAGAAAATATTCTCACCGCGCACGGCTACCACATTTGAGGAGAGGAATTACATCTTTAGGGAGAAATAATCATTCGGATTATACACTTGATGCACCGGCATTTCCTCCTTAGCCTCACGAAGAGGTACCGTTTGAGGAACATATCTCTGCTCCATCTGCAACTGTTCAACTGGTTTGGGAGTGTCCTGAGGGCTAGTAGCCCAAGCGCCAACCGTCATTCCAAACACAAACCCCACTGCGTATTTATCCCTGCTCATTTCTTCCCGCTGAAATTAAACATCTTCTCGATGGAAACATCCGCAGAAGTGTAATCGCCATACCGCGGCGCATCTTGTGATGGCTTCCTCTCTGCTTTGACTTGCGCTTGCTGCACAGGCTGAATCGTTTGCTGAACAGGCGCTGGCCGTGTGTTCACCTTCTGTCGAAGATCAACCAGTTCCTGCTCCAATTGCATCACCATATTCCGCAATAACTGAACCTCAGCTATCACCTTCTTGCTTGACATCTCAACCATCATCTCGATGCGCTTCTGCGTGAAGTAATCAGCTTCCTGCTCCATTCACATCACCACAGCCTGCTTGAAATTTTCGCGGATGAACTCCACCATCATGCTGTTGTTTGCAAGGGTATACGATTCCAGCGCTGCACGAAGCAGTCCATTTCTCATGCATGCTTCCCCAACCTGGTTCAGCCGCTCATAATTTTGTGTCATCTGAAATGCCTTCATTGCATAGCCATACTGCCCTTCATCAAAGCAGCGCGTGCCCAGCGCATTTAACTTCTCGTTGTCTGAAAGGGCAGTGAATATTTCAAACGCATAGTCCAGCTTCCCCTTATCCATACATTCCTGTCCAAGCTTTCGCAGCAGCTCAGGTGAGTTGACTGCACGGAATGCTTTTGTGGAGTTCGCAAATCGTCCGTCTTCCATGCATTTTGTGCCGAGCCTGACCAAATTTTTGTCATCACCGCCCATTTTGAACGCTTCAATCGCATTGTCAAACAATCCTATCTTCTCAAAATCCAGTCCTACTGATGTCAGCCTCAGCCTGTTTCCCGCAAGAATGTACGACTTTGCCGCACCGTGCAGGTTACCTCTTCTCAAATATTCATCTCCTAATATGTTCAGGACAGTAGCACGCAGCTCTTCGCTAAACATTGAAAGGTCAACATTTTCTACCCCCTTCTGGAGCAGCGCAGGAACCAGTTTCCTGAATCCGCTTTCCTGGTGCGTGATACCAGCACTCGTCTTTGGATAATTTTCCTCAGCAATTCTACTTACTATCTGTTGGGCAACGACATCTCTCTCATTCATCTCTACCACCTCGTATGGCGAAAAGAAGAAAATCAGATGAGTATATAAATGTTACGAAAATGTATACTGGGTGTAGTAAAAAGGTAGAATAGTATATTGGACCTAAGATATGTTTTTAAACACAAAAGTAATTCTCACGATCATGAAAAAGGCTCGCTGCCCAAAATGCCATCATCCGAATGTTCATGTGATTTATCAGGGTGACATGGAATTTATCCAATGCCCCAGCTGTAAGTATGACGAGACACTGTTTGATAGCGTTCCCCTGGAGCGCACGCCCGAGAAATCACGCTCACCCTACAAAGCGGGTGGTGGTAGCCGGACACGAAAGTGATCACGGCTTCCGTTCTACCTCATAATTCCCGCCTTTCTTTTTCCGCAAATCAACAACAACTTCTTTGCCGCCAAATCCATCAACGCTGTCATGCGCACGGACAACCACCTCTTCGTCGTTAACAACAAGTCCTGACTGGCTGCGTGTAAATGGCTGCTCATTGACATGGGGGTGGGTGATAACCCGCGTAAATGCATCTGATTCTTTTTTCGCCACGACACCATGTACAACAACATCCCATCCATCTGCATAGTCATCCCAGCCCGTATCAGCGTGTCTTACCGTTACCACAAATGTCCATGTGCCGTCATCATGCTGGACTACCTTGACATATTCAACGTCCGCATCGCCCAGGGCAATCGTCTTCTCTGCAACTTCGGGAATTGGTGTACATCCAAACAGAACGATCAAGATGACAACAAGATAGGTTTTCATTGCTAAATCAGTTTTTCGCCCGTATCCTTTTTGAAGATGTGAATCACGTTTACCGGACATGCTTGTGCCGCCTCGAGGTAAACTTTCAGTTCTTCTTCGCTTATTTCTTTTGTCTGCTCACTATTGTCAGCATTCTTTTGAGCACCCTCAAGATCAACTTTGTTGTGAGCAGCAATCTTCCATGAGATAGGGTCAGTGGCAGTGCATGAGGATGCGCCGATGCATCCTGTCCTGTCAAGCTTAACAATGAATCGTGTCATATGTGCGGGTGATTGTTTCATTTATTTAAATCTATGCACAACATTTATATCTCTCAAAAATAACACTCTCTCGAGGTGGTTCGGATGGTTAATTACATCGCAGTTATTGTTGCAGCAGTTCTGAATACAGCTATTGGTGCGTTCTGGTATTCTCCAGCTGCCTTTGGAAAACAATGGATGAAGCTGGCAAACGTGACTGAAAAGGAAATGCAAGCCGCTAAAAAAAGAGGCATGGGAAAGACATATGCAGTTGCGTTTATTGCAACGCTCGTCATGAGCTATGTGCTTGCAGTCATGGTCAGTCTTGCGAATGCAGCGACATTTGTTTCGGGCGCAATTGTAGGCTTTTGGCTCTGGCTGGGTTTTATAGCAACCGTCATGCTCAATCCGGTGTTATGGCAGAATAAGCCTGTGAAGCTGTACGTTTTGGGCATCGCTCATTATCTTGTCGTACTCGTGATTACCGGAGGGGTACTTGCCGTCTGGGCATGACCGCAACATTTATAAATGAACACTTAAAATAAGGTATTGTCCAATAAGTTCAAGCATTGGAGGAGTACAAAATGGAAGGAACAGTAAAGTGGTTTAATCGAACAAAAGGATATGGGTTTATTCAGGGCGAGGATAGCAACGAATACTTTGTGCATCACACACAGGTTACGCGTGGCACATTCTTGCGTGATAACGATCGCGTCGCTTTTGAGCCTGCTGACTCAGAGAGAGGAAAGCAAGCACAGAAAGTGACACTGCTTCAGAAAGGAAGCGAGATTACAAAGGAAGACACACCTGCTGAAGATTCTGAGGAAATGGAAGCAGAAGATCAACAGGATGGTTCCGAGGAAATGGAAACAGAAGATCAACAGGAATAAATTCTTTTTTTTAATTTTCTATAATCCCAAATCCGCACTTCTGGCAAGTTTCGGCATTTGCTTCCCGCTGCAGAGGGATAGCACAATTCGGGCACTTCTGCTCTGATTCAACCATTTGTCGTGTGCCAAAGCTTAACACATGCTTCTGCCTGCTGCCATAGCGGTACATCATGAGGCTTTTGCATTTCAATGTATGGGCCAACTTGACTGCTTCCTTGATATCCTGCACCGTTGCATCTGACTGGAACGTCACCACCTTTGCAACACCATTGTCACAATGCTGCTGGAAGATGGCCTGTGTTTTGATGTGCCATTCCGCAGGAATGCTTTCAGCAGTCACAAAAATCCTTTTTGTCCATGCGGGAATAAACATCCCTTTCAGCGTTCCCTGAAGCTTTACTTTATCAACTAATTCGGATGAATGAACCCCTTCATCTTTAATGGCCTTCACAAAATGCTTGTTGACGTGCTCAAGCTTCTCATCAAGCACCAGATGCCGGTATGCAACACCATATAAAGGCTCAATGCCCGGGCTGCAATCTGCGATTACGCTGATCGTTCCAGTGGGAGCGATTGCCGTTCTCGTCGCATTCCGTACTTTATCTTTGCAAATGCTTTTCCTGAAATTTGGAAAGACGCCGCGCTGTGCACCAAGTTCAACGCTTGCTTTCCTCGCCTGCTCATTGAGAAATGACATCACTTCTGCAGCAAGTTTTGCTGCCTTGTCTGAGTTATACTTCACATGCAGCTGAACAAGCATATCCGCAAAGCCCATCACTCCCAGTCCTATTTTTCTGTTGTTATGGGCAAGAGAGGTTGTTTCATTCCCAAAATCAGACATATCGATGACATTATCCAAAAAATGCACAGCCTGTTTCACTCTTCTTCCCAATCGTTCCCAATCAACCGCAGTATCTTTCACCATTTGGGCAAGATTGATGCTTCCCAACGGACAGGCTTCATTTGCTAAAAGCGCCGCTTCACCTGTTGGGCATATAACCTCATTTCCAAGCTTTGGTGTCGGGTTCTGCCGGTGTACTTCATCCACAAAAACAATGCCCGGGCTGCCGGTTTTCCGTATGCTCTCGCATACGAAATCAAGCATCTCACGCGCATCTTCCTTTCCCACCGCTCTTCCGGTGCGTGGATTGGTAAGATTATACTTCAAGCCTTTTTCCACGCTCTGCATAAACTTATCGGTAAACCCTACAAACAGATTGAAATTTTTCAGCATCTCGCCGTGCTTCGCAGTGATGAACGCTCTGATGTCCGGATGATCGATGTGCAGCACCGCACCGTTTGCTCCTCTTCGTTTTCCACCGCATTTCATCTCTTCTGTTGCTGCATCAAATACCCGCATGAAAGAAACAGGTCCTGAGGCTTTGCCATCCGTGCTCTTGATGACGTCGTTTTGCGGCCGTATTCTTGAGAAGTCGAAACTGGTGCCTGCTCCTGACTGATGGATCAGCGCAGCCCGGTGCACTGCGCTAAAAATGGAATGCACATCATCTTCCACAGGCAAAACAAAGCAACCCGCAAGCTGCCCCTTCCTTCCTGCGTTAAAGAGTGTTGGGCTGTTGGGCAAAAAATCAAGGGAGGTAAGCAGCTCATAAAACTCCTCTTCCGTCTGCCTGACCTGCTTATCATTCTTAATATGGAACTTAAATTCTTTCGTTCGCGCAATCCAGCTAAAATCCTCTTTATTGTATTGTTTTGCAAGTCTTTGGACATACTTCTTATGCCGGTGCTTGCCATCTGCCATTGCAATGGTGCTTGCAACCCTTCGGAAGAACTGCTCGGGCGTTTCAACAGGCTTGCCCTCATCATCCTTCCGCATATAATGGCTTTCCAGAACTATCCGCGCATTTTTGCTTAAATTAAGCTTTTGTGTCATTTATATGCCCTAAACTATATTTTTCGTAAGTAAGAATTGTTACTTTAAATATTTTGCCTCAGAAAATCAGACAGAATAGTGTAGAAATAGTCACGCCTGAGGGGTTAATTCTCCAACTCAGAATCAAAGTCTCCAAAGAAGACTGCCTCAACGATCGTATGGGAAGAAACCTCGCTGGGGCTGAACACCGTGTGGATTTCAGCCTTATGCAGCTCTTGCGTAATCATATCGGTGACTTTTTTCGCCTCGTCTTTTTCAACAGTTCCTTTAATGTGAACAATCGCATGCTTCACATGCTCCTTTTGGATGTGGAATAATAGCTTGGTAATCGCTTTTTTCACGTCCAGAATGGTAAGCGTATCTTCAACTTTCCCTTTTTCAAGCTCAACAACTTTCTTGTTTTCAATCGCAACCCGATTGGTTCTATAGTCATCATATATCTGCGAATACTGGTTTAACAACTTTGAGGCAGAGGTGTTCATCATGAGCTCCTCGCTCAACACGCTTTCAAAATCAAAGTCGATCTCATCAAACTGGCGCGCTGCCCTGTTTACCTTGTCAAGAATCTTATTGACTTCTCTGAGGCATTTGTGTGCATCTCGTCCGCTGAGCTCAATCTTGAGCCGCTCAAGGTTAATTTTCAGCCGGACAAAACTCTCCTCCTGCCTCAGTTTTTTCTCCATTAAGGGTATGATAATTCTTTTTTATTTAATTGTTTCGAAAGTTGGTGCCAGCAGCGGCATCAGGGCCCCAGAAACATTTAAATAGGATTATTTCTTTCCAGAACATATCAAGAGGTGATAGTTATGGCAAAAAGAGCGAAAGATAGTTCGATGGATATGTGTGGCCATTGTTGCGGCTGCGCCAAGTGGGTTGGTTGGGTTGTGCTTGTTGCAGGTGTATTATGGCTTCTGGGTGATTACGGAAGCGCATCATGGTGGCGAGTCAGCTGGTGGACGTTGGGTGCACTGGTGCTGGGACTGAGCTGGGTATTGAAGAAATAATCATTTTTTTATTTTATTATATTGGTAGTGAGAGCATTCCATTCTTTTTGATAATTAAACCCTCCTTTTCCAAGCCTGCGATTACTGCCTCAAACCACTCCTCACTCTTGTCGTTTGGTTTTAATTTTTTAATTTTTTTTAATGGAAGAGTGAAATTATTCTTTCTCAGGGCTTTAATGATCATGCTCCGGTAATATCTATTTGAGCCGATGAATTTCGATTGGGTTTTCGGTTTGACGTATTTTTCTGGTGTTCCTGCTTTATATGCAGAGCAATGCGCTGTTAATGGGCAAATATCACAGCGTGGTTTGTCTTCGCAAATTAAAGAGCCAAAATCCATCAGCGCATTGTTCCATGCAACGCCATTGCCCGTTGGAACTATTTCCCGTGCAACATTCTGCAGTTCATTCTCACTTCCTTCACCTTTGAAAAATAGCCGTGAATAAATCCGTTTAATGTTGATGTCAACAACAGGAACATCCTTTCCAAACCCAAAGCAGCGGATTGCTTGAGAGGTGTAAGGACCAATACCCGGCAATTCGAGCAATTGTTCGCGTTCCTGAGGAATGATTCCGTTATGCGCTTTCATCACTGTCTGAGCAAACTGGTGCAGGTATAATGCACGTCTATTGTAGCCTAATCCAGCCCACTCGTCAATAACCTCAGCGGCAGATGCTCGTGCCAAATCGTAAATGGTGGGAAACCTTTTCAAAAACGCATGATACTTTGGGATGACACGATCCACCTGCGTCTGTTGCAGCATCAGCTCCGAGACGACGATGTGGTACATGTCTTTGGTGGAACGCCAGGGAAGGGTCCTTTTGTTCTGACTATACCATGCGAGAATCAATCTCTGAATTTCTATAGGCATGGTGAACTGCATTGGATGAAGCATTAAATATTTTGCGCATGAAAACGGTTATTCCTCTTAATAACTGATAAAGCTTAAAAACAACCACTATTGCATTCTTGCTTGATCCTATTCCAACGCCGCTGTCAACAAAAATCAGGGTTTATGTTCCAAAAGAGAGATAAATCAGGCCGAGTTTTGGTATAGGAATGAAAATGGATGAACAGATCAACCTCCCCCGCACACTCGAGAGCGGCCAGATTTTTCGATACGAACAAATACAGAATGGCTTCCGGATTAACCATGGCCAGGATTCTTTTACCCTTTCGCATGATAAGATTGAAGGTATTTCCAAAGTAAAGTTTAATTCATTCTTTCGTCTTGATGATGATTACACAACCATTCTTAATAAAATAGCGAAAGATGAAACAATAACAACAGCAATCCAACAATACAACGGTCTCCGTCTCCTCCGACAGGACTCGTGGGAATGCACGGTTTCGTTTCTCTGCTCTTCTGCAACAAATATTCCACGTATTAAACGTGACTTGAATAACATCGCGCAGACCTTTGGAGAAAAAAAAGAAGGCTTTCACGCATTTCCAAAAATAGGAGAAATAGATAACTTAGAAAAATTAAAAAAATGCGGCACAG
>CAYIKL010000012.1:0-24011 GCA_964364045.1 uncultured Methanosarcinales archaeon | reverse complement strand
TGCTTAGGCTACGTTTATACCATCTCCAATGGAGTCTTATCTTTTGGGGGGAAAGAGGCTTATTATATGCCCAGCAACGGAGCGATTGAGATGATGTTCAGAGCAGAAAAACCTGGTGAAGTTTTCATCCAAGGAATTGCAGCAGATGGCAGGGTGTTGTGGACAGATGGTTACCACAGGGATGCCAAAGTGACGCAAAGAAAGATAAAATGATCGAGCTCGCACAAATACTCGGATGGATTGCAACATTTCTGTTTTCTGTAATGATCATTCCTCAGATGATCAAGACGATACGAATGCGTGATACGAGCGGCGTCAGCCTGCTGCTGTTTGTCATTTATTTCATTGCAAACATCATTGCATTAGTGTATGCGGTTCTTATCTTTCAGCCGCCATTAATTATCAAATACGTTATTGCCATTGACACGACCGTCATTTATATAGTATTATATTGGCTATTTTATAAGAAAGCATTGAGCAATTGACTTCACACGTGAATAAAAACATCCTCGCCATGCACTTCAATCTTGTACGAGTCAAGCTTGATATGTTCCAGCAGAAGACTGGTCCCTGTTTTAACGTTGAACTGCCACGCATGCAAAGGGCAGGTTACAATATCATTATTGAGGGACCCATCTCCTAATGAGCCTCCTTGATGAGGACAAGTATTATCCATGGCAAAAAATTGTCCATTCACTTTAAACAGCGCGACTTCTTTTCCATTAGCAAAAATAACTTTGCCTCGTCCTTCCTGCACATCATTCACTTTACATGCTTTTACTTTTGCCATTTTCTGGGCGAAAGGATAACCCTTTTTAAATTTTACTTATAAAACAAACTATTTCAGCTTCCCTTCCTTTCCCTGCCGAAAAGTCTCATTCAGATCAAGCATGTACTTGCCGTCGCCTACCTTGATGATGAGCGGCTCTTTCTTGAACAAATGGACAAGATCAAGATGATATTTCCCCGGCTGCAGGACACTAATGCTCTCAAACTCAAGCACGACTGGTTTATCCTCTTCATGCTTTGCACCGACAAGATCGAAGACATCATGCTCCATCTGCTCTTTCTCCTCCTCAGATAAATTCACGACAAGATTTTTTGCTTCGTCGATGTGCTTCTTGTTTATGAAGAAAAAGAGCTTTCCACCACAGGAGCAGCCCTTGAGAACTATGTCATTTCCATCTTCATAAAATGTGTTGCATCGAACGCATTGGTGTGGCATTAGCTTTTCCTTTTTCTCCTTTCCTGGGTGAAGAGCTCAATGCTGCTGGGATTCTGCTTCACCCGCTTGACAATAGACGCGGGACCAACGACAGTAAAACCCTGGCGATCGCCCACGAGCATGCGCGCTAAATCAAACTTCAGGCGCTTCATGGCAGCCATCTTCTCTTTTTCAGGATAAATGACTGCAAGCTCAATGCCCTTAAACTTGTCGCCAATCTCTTCCATCGTAATCTCTATCAAATCAGCCTCTTCCTCTTTCCTCAGGCGCCCTTCAAGCAGCACAATCTTGTCCTGCTTTACTAAATTCAGCAGCTTGGTGACGCGCTTTGCACTGCTTAAGTCATCTATCTCGTGATAAGGCACAAAGTGGAATGTTACCATTTCTCCTCACCCTCTTTTTTTCTCATTGCCATCACCTGACGAGCTTAAACAAACCCTCATAAAACTCATCGATATTCTTGCCATATTTTGCGCTGATTCCCACGATATCATACTGGGGAAACGCAGCTTTCAGCTTGCTGAGCTTGGCGTGCTTCAGATCGACTTTATTACCCACAACCATCACTGGTATGTTCCTTGCCTGTAAGTTACCGACAATGGTCACATTCACCTGAGAATAGGGGTCTTCGGTTGCATCGAGCACAACAGCAACCGCATCCATGTCATCCAGCCATTTGATCGACTCGATAACACCTTTGGTTGCTTCCTTCGCGCGCTTTTTCGCGACAGCTTCCTTTAATCCCTTCTTGATGAAATCCTCATAATCAATTTTTGTCGCAATGCCGGGCGTGTCGACGAGAGAAAATGAAAGTTTCCTGCCTTTCTTATCCTGTATGGTCACCTGCTCCTTGATCTGTATCTCGCGCGTCTCGTGGGGAATGTTTGAAACAGCGGACATCTCCTCCTTCAGCCAGTCCATGCATATCTTGTTTGCAAGCGTGGATTTTCCGGCATTCGGCGGGCCGTACAGGCCGAGCTTGATGTGATTCCTGTTGCGGAAGATGTTCCTGAAAATCCTGTTGAACAATGCGCTTATAAAATTGACCATTCACAACCCCTCGATTTTTCGTTTTCGGGGTTTGCGGAAGTTTATAAATATTTCTATGATGCTCATCTAATCGTATTGTGTCCTTAAGAAAAAGATTTATTTACTTCAGGTACAATAGAGCTTTATGACCGAAATCGCCTCCGGTGTGGTGCATCAAGTGCCAGAGGATTTACGAAAGGCTCTTACCGCTGCGCCAATGCCGCGAGCAGTGTGGAATGATCTTACACCACTCGCACGCAATGAATGGATCTGCTGGATTACCTCCGTAAAGAAGCCCGAAACAAGAAAACATCATATTGAGCGAGTATGCACGGAGCTCCTCGAAGGAAAGCGTCGACCTTGTTGCTGGCCCGGTTGTAGTCATCGTTGAGCGAGTAAACCTTTATATATCAAACAGGTTATGCAACACCAATGCCAAAAAATGCATCATCTGCGGCGAAGAATCATCATACCGCATCAAGGACAACGCTGATTTCTATTGCGAGGAATGTGCGACTGACAATTTTGGTGATATCTCGTATCTGGAGAAGATCGAAGAGGAGCAGCTCAAGGAATGAGTAGGCTGTCAAAAACAGAAGTAGTTGATTTGTTGAAAGCCTGGATTGCGATAAGCATTGCGTTTGCGATTGTGCTGACGGGATTGAGCTTTACACTGGAATTTTTGACAGGTGTTGTAATTGCAGCAATCACGGTCGGGGTTGGCTTTTTGCTGCATGAACTGGCACATAAAGTTGTTGCACAACGCTATGGATGCTTTGCTGAATTCAGGGCGTTTGATGGGATGCTGCTGCTTGCAATCGTGTTTGCGTTTTTAGGATTCATCTTTGCAGCGCCCGGCGCAGTGATGATTTCCGGGCAAGTTACGCGAAGAGAGAATGGACTGATTTCAGTCGCGGGGCCATGGACGAATTTTGCGCTTGCGGCGGTGTTTTTTGCGGTTAGCACTTTTCTTCCGGCATATTCTTTTATATGGAAGTATGGATTTACCGTGAATGTGTGGCTGGGTTTGTTCAACATGATACCATTCTGGCTACTTGACGGGAGAAAAGTCTGGGCCTGGAGCAAAGGAGTGTGGGTAGGCACGGTTTTGGTCGGTGTAGTGATGATTGGGAATACATTTTAATATAACCTCGCGTTTTTCATGCACATGAAAATCCCCCGCTGTATGTCAACACAGCATCCGGACAACGCAACACTGCCGTTCTTTGCGCAAAATTCAGTGCTCAGCGGCGATGATGAAGTTCAGGAAGCATATTATGTATTCTCACACTTAGGCATACAAGAACAGCTATGGGATTCGGAAGGGAAAGAGGTTGACAATTCTGTCGTCAAAAAGCTGCTGAACAACTACGGCCATTTTTTCAGCACGAACAAGCTCGGAAGGGATTTTTTCCTCACGTTGCGCGTGCCCAACCCGATTGAAGAGAAAAATGAGGCAAAGATACTGTTAGAGACACTCGAAAGCATTCCGCGATCGTTTGACACGGCAAAAGAATTTTATGGTGAAGAGCTTGCACCAATATTTGAGATCGTGCAGCCGATGACGAGAAGCGCAGCTGAGCTTGATAGGATTCATCGCTATTATACAGATTTTGTGATTGGAAAACAGTACAAGAGCATCGGAGACATGCGCATCAGCGAGTGGATAGGAAAATTCAAGCCTGAAAGCATCCACGTCATCCCCCTTGTCGAGGACAAGGAAAGCATGATCAATGTGAAGAAGATTGTCGGGGAATTCATCAGTGGAAAGAAGCTCGAGTACCAGCGCGTGTGGCTTGCACGAAGCGACCCGGCATTGAATTACGGCATGCTCAGCGCAGTGCTGCTGAACAAATATGCGACAGCGCAGCTTGATGAACTGCAGGAAGAAAGCTCGCTTGATATCTTTCCCATCATCGGTGTCGGAAGCGTGCCGTTCAGAGGCAATTTCAGCCCAAGCAACATCAACTGCCTGAAAGGGTACCCCAGCGTGCAGACATTCACCACACAGTCAGCCTTTAAGTATGATAACCCATATGAGGAAGTGCAAGATGCGGTTGGAGCAATCAATGAGACGAAAAGAAAGAAAGCAATTGCCGTTGATTCAAAAGCATGCCTCGAGCTGGTTGAGCGCTGTTCACAGCAGTATGTCAAGGAACTGCAGGACGTTGTGCCTTGGATACATAAGATCGCAAAGTTCGTGCCAAAACGAAGGAAAAGGAAACTGCACATCGGGCTTTTCGGCTATTCGCGCGGCGTTGGCGCATTTTCACTGCCCCGAGCGATAGGATTTTGCGCATCGCTGTATTCGCTTGGTCTGCCACCAGAGCTGCTTGGATTCTCGGCACTCAAAGAGAAGGACGTTCATTTTCTTGAACGGATATACAAAAATTTGCAGGGAGACATGCGGGATGCGCTGCGCTATACGAATATAAGGAATATTACTGCTATTGCCCCAAAGCTTGTAAAAACTGCGAAGAAGATGATCAAAGAGCTCGATGTTGATGTAGACGATGAGCATGCTGCATTCACCTCAGAC
The DNA here is from genome assembly GCA_964364045.1 of uncultured Methanosarcinales archaeon. Lineage (GTDB taxonomy): Archaea > Nanobdellota > Nanobdellia > Woesearchaeales > JAGLXL01 > CAYIKL01. The sequence continues at coordinate 19,218 of CAYIKL010000012.1, read as the reverse complement.
ATATTTGAATGCATACGCACCGAAAAAACTGCAGAGATGCAGGAAAAGATCCTGCGCGCTGCGCTGAAAAGAAAGTTTTTGGGATAGGTTTGTGCGAAACTCGCTCCGCGTGCGCTGCATTTCGCACCAACCCCTAGCGAAAGATATATATAAGACAGCTATTTCCTTCAGGTTGTTTCTAAAAAAAAGAAGGTGAGTGCATGAAACAGCACATATTTAAGGACATACAGAGTTTTAAAATTCAGCGGTACTGTAAGGGATGCAGCGCGAAGATTGTTGTCGAAAACGCGAACAGATATTACTGCGACAAGTGCCGCAGCTGATTTTTTTATCTTTTTTTTCTTCGATAATTATATAAGGAAGCGAAGGAAATTGAAACTGCATGAAGTTCGCGCACCTTTCTGACCTGCATATCGGAAGCTGGAGAGATCCGAGGATGAGGGATGTGAGCATGCAGGCGTTTCTCACAGCAATGGACAGGTGTGTTGCGCAACAGGTTGATTTTATTCTTTTTGCCGGAGATTTGTTCAACACAGCGCTTCCCGCCATCGACAAGCTCGCAATCGTTGCAGCCACGCTGAGAGAGTTGAAAGACAAGGGCATTCCGGTGTATGTCATCCCGGGAAGCCATGATTACAGTGCAAGCGGAAAGACGATGATTGACGTTCTTGAAAATGCAGGATTGTTTGTGAATGTATACAAGGGCGAAGTTATAGATAAAAAGCTCAGGCTGCGATTTACTGTGGATGCGAGGACTGGAACAAAGATAACCGGGATGCTTGGCAAGAAGGGCATGCTCGACCGAATGCTGTATGAAGATCTGGACAGAGAGCATTTGGAACGGGAAAAGGGATATAAAATTTTTATGTTTCATACGGCACTTTCTGAGCTCAAGCCACGGGAGCTTGAGCAGATGGAATCGCAGCCGGCATCATTGTTGCCTTGTGGATTTGATTACTATGCTGGCGGGCATGTGCACCATCAGATGCAGTTCAGCAGCAAAGATTACAAAAAAGTCACGCAGCCAGGGGCGTTGTTTCCAAACAATTTTACAGAGCTGGAGAAGTATGGGCACGGCGGATTTTTTATTGTCGATAATGATAGCGTTGAGTGGCACGCGGTGAAAGTAAGAGAAAGGATTGCGCTGCATATAGACTGCGACGGAAAGAGCCCAAAAGAAGTGGTCGAAGCAGCCATCAGCGCCATCGACAAGCAGCCACTTCAGGATGCGCTCGTCACGCTGCGCTTTGAAGGCACGGTTAGGGGAGGAAGCATTTCAGACATCCCATTTAAGGATATCCTGGCGCATGCGTACTATAAGGGAGCATATTACGCGCTGAAAAATACCGCTGCGCTGAAGAATGAAGAGTTTGAAGAGGTTGCGATGCAGAGCGAATCGATTGAGGAAATTGAGGATATGCTAATCCATGCTCATGTGCAGCAGGTTGCATGTTTTGAGAAGGAAGAAGAGATACGGATTACGAAAGCGCTGATTGCAGCGCTAAGTGCGGAGAAGAAAGACGGGGAAACGGTCAGAGATTTTGAAGAGCGGATGAAAAGCGTGATCGACATACTAACGGTCGTAGATGTGGCCGAGGCCGGCAATGAACAGCCCGAGATAAAATAATCCAAGAAGGACCTCTATCATCGCAAAAAATCGGAAGAAGCCGCGCGGTGCGATGTCCCCATAGCCGAGCGTGGTTATCGTAACGGTTGAAAAGTACAGTGCATCGTTAAAAGTGAGTTCAGTTGGAACACCATTGTCCACCATCGTATTCTGCCCTTGTGGCTGGATAGCATAGACAAAAGAAAAAATGGTGATGGTGAGCAGAATAAGCGCGATCATGTTGAACAAAAATTGAAGTAAAGACAGCTCTTTTTCTCTAAATAAAAAGAGGAATACGCCAGTTGTACCCAACGTGATCACAATGATGAATGCTGCAACACCAATGAGGACATAATCAAGTGAAATCAAAATGAAGAGCAGTAGTGAGGAGAGAACAAGCGGCGACAGCCCAAGAGCAAGTTCGCTGACAAAGCTTTGTAATTCGATTCTCTTTTTCATTTTGTGATGAATGATGGTATCATTTTAATAACTTTTGGAAAATCCATTTGAGTTCCTGAGGCTTTGCTTTGCCTTTTGTCATGCGCATGACCTGGCCGACTAAAAAGTGAATGGCTTCCTCTTTTCCTGATTTGTAATCATTCACGGGGGAGGGATTGTTTTTTATCGCTTCCTTGCAGAGCTTTTCAAGCTCGCCCTTTCCGGATATTGCAGAAAGATTCTGCTTCTTCACATGCTCTTTGGGCGAGAAGGGCTTTTCAGCAAGTTTCTGCAGCAATTCGCGGCCAACTTTTTCGGTGACTACCTTTTTTTCAATCAGCTCAAGCAGCTCGGCAATGTGCTCTTTTTTTATGTCGAGTTCGTGAAAATCTTTTTCAAGGGTGTTCAGCAGGCGCAGGAGCTCTTTTCTAATCCAATTTGCAACCGTTGTTGGCTGTAGTTTTTTTGAAAGTTCCTCAAACAGTTCAGACAAGGGTAAATCTGTTGAGATAACCTCGGCAGTTGTTTTTTCAACGCCAGCCTTGAGAAGCTTTTTATGCTTCTGCTCCGGTTTTTCAGGAAGCTGTTTCTGCATGTCTGACAAGAGACGCTTGGTAATCTCAACGACAGGAAGATCGGGATCGGGAATAAACATATAGTCAAGCGCCTGCTCTTTTGAACGCATGAACTTTGTCACCTGCTCTGCATCGTTCCACTGGCGTGTATGTTGATGTGATTTCTCTTTTTGCTGCCGTGCAAGCTCGTAATCAATTGCTTTGATGATCGATTTGAAGGAATTCACATTTTTTATCTCGACGCGTGAGTAATCCGGAGGAATCGAGACGTTGACATCACACTTCACGCCCATATTCTTGTTGACCGCATGCACATAACTTAAAGTGGTGATAAGCTTCTTCAGCCAGTCACGAACCTGGGCAGAGCCGGTGAAGTCAGGCTCGGTCACAATCTCAATCAATGGATAGCCAGAACGGTTGTAATCGATGCAACCGGTTACCGGATCCCAGCGCGCAGGATCTTCTTCAAGGTGGCATTCGCTGATTTTGACGTCGAGGAACGTGCCGTGTTCGCCGACCGGAACGGCATAGCTTCCCGACATGGTGTTTTGGTAACCTTTGGGAAGATCAGGCCAGTCGTAATGCTTGCGCTGCCATATGAGAGCATGGTTTATTTTGCAATTAAGCATCAGTGCTGTTTTTATCACTTTGTGGATCGCCTCGCGATTTGGAAGCATCGGCTTGGCACCGGGCTGCGCAGTGCAGACAGGACAGACTGTAGTGTTGGGTTTTGCGTTGAGGTTGATAGGGCAGGTGCAGAAGAGCTTTTGCTTTGCGTCAACATACACATGGATTTCAAGACCAATCTTTGGGTTCATTTGCTTGTGCAGGGTCTCCTGTGTTTTTAGCTTTTTCGCTGTTTAAAGTATTTCTGCGCCTTCTACCACAATCTTTCTCTTTCTTTCCTGGTTAAAATAGTTTCTTTCCATGTTCCATTTCATTCACTGCCCTATCGGGCGATTTGAGTGAGTAAATTCTTCTGCGAGAATCGTGAGGATCAAGGCGCATCATCAGCCAGCCGTGTTTCTTTAAGTTTGAAAGAATCACACTGGCAAGCTCGTAGCGTACCGCAAATGTCACCGCAGCATCATCGTGCGAGAATTCATTCTTTTCAAAAGCCTTCCAGAGCACTGCGTAATGCAGCATCAGCCACTTTGGCAACGGCGTTGTCATTAGAGGTGATGTATAACTAAATAGCTTATAAATATATCTTTTTAATGTATATATTAGCTATTTGATTATCTAAATAAGAGAAGAACATTTAAATAGAATACTACCTTACCCAAACCCATGGCAAGAAAATTATCCGCAGCGGTCGCTTCAGGCTTATTCGCGCTTATTGCATTGCTCCACCTGTGGAGAAGCATTGCGGGATGGCCTGCTGTGATCAATAATGTTACGATACCCCTGCCATTAAGCTGGCTTGCGGTGGTTGTGGCGGGCGGCATGGCAGTATGGCTGTGGAAAGAGTAAGAAAAAATGGTATTTGAACAGTACATCCTTCTATTCCAACGTATTGTGCCTTGGCAGCAGGCACTCATTCTGATTGTTGCTGCAGTTGTGCTTTCAAAAATCGTGCAGGTTGGGATAGACAAAATTGTGTTGCAGCTGACTAAAAAGACGAAAACGGATGCAGATGACAAAATTGTTGAGCAGACAAAGAATCCGCTTTTCTTTTTAGTGCTGTTCATCGGCATCCGCCTGGCATTAGAGCCGCTGGGCATCAATTCAATCGTAGAAAACATCGTTGAATCGGTAAGCGCATTATTCTTTGTTTATATTTTTGCTTCCGTGCTGACGATAAGCATTGATTCGTGGGGACATACACTTGCAAAGAAGACAAAGACATCCGTTGACGAGACGATCTTACCGCTTATGCGAAGGACAGTGAAAGTTCTGTCTTTCATCATCACTGTGCTCTGGATCCTGCATATATGGGCAATCGATATCACGCCCTATCTTGCGGGATTAGGGCTGGGAGGAATAGTGCTTGGCTTGGCACTACAGGATTCGCTGAAAAATATTTTCGGAGGCATAGCGCTAGTGTTAGACAAAAATTTTAACATTGGCGACAAAGTTAAGTTGGAAAGTGGTGAGTTGGGAGAAATTCTTGATGTTGGATTGCGAAGTACCAAGCTGCAGACATATGACTTTGAAACTATCTTCATCCCCAACGGGCAGCTTGCAAACATGAGGATACAAAATTATGTGCAGCCAACGCGAAAAGTGCGCGTCGTTGTTAAGTTCAGCGTTGAATACGGAAGCGATGTTGAAAAGGTCAAGAAAGTGGTTGATGCAGTGCTCAGGGGCATAATGGATGTATCTGACCAGCCCTATATGAATACCGTGTTTACTGAGATGGGCGAATTTGCGATGCTGTTTCAGGCACGTTTTTTTGTTGACAATTACAAGATTTCTTATGACAAGAAATTAGAGGCGACGCAGAAGATATATGACGCGCTGAACAAGGCAAAGATTGGCATTCCGTTCCCGACGAGGACGGTGTATTTGAGGAAAGAATAGCTAGTGTATAACGGGCATTTTCTCAACTTTCATTTGAAACGTGCTGATATCAACCTGTCCTTTGAGGTGATACCCAACTTCCGCTACAGATATGGGGCCATGACGACGGATTGCATCATTGACAACTGTCCGCCCAACTAAATAAGCCGGACCATACATCGGTCCGAGAATAGGGTCTTGTGACCACCCACCAGATAATTTTTTAACCAATGGGACAGGCATTACACATTCAGTTGCAAAATATTCTTTTACTCGGTCAATTGGAACGCCATCGCGCTGGTGCAGAATTGCACCATTATGCTTTGCGATGTCCTGCAAGTCATCATGCGCCAAGGCAACAAGAAGATCTTTTCCAAACACTTCTGCGGCTGCGTCACGTGAACCATAAATGATCTCAAACATATTTTGTGCCCACCCTTCTTGAAACACCGTATCAGGCGTGCACATTTGAGCTGCTGTTGCAAGAAAACCAAGCTTTCCAGAACGCCATAGGACATCTTTTACCGCTGCATTTACGTAATGGCCAATAACTTCGTGTGCACATAAATGCAAAAGACCAACACGCGTCAGTGGGTGATCAGTATTGTATTCAAATAGGCCTTTTAGTTTTGGCTTCCCTTTGGCATCACCACCATGATAAATACTCGATCCGGTAAATCCAACACCAGAAATAGTATTGAAATAATGGCCATCAAACGCAACATCAGATAAATAAGGTGCATAACCACTTGCACCAAAATTGAGACGTGAGAATACTCGCTCTCTCATTGCTTTCAGTAACTCTGCATTCATTGCACGTGCCTGCTCTGCCACCTCAGATGCCGGAATGTAACCCCGCTCATGTTCCCATGCAAGGAATGTTTCGCGAAGATTCCTGTTTTTTGTTACTTGATAGCCAACATCTGCAAGCGCAGGTTGTAATGCGTCACGCGCTTCTTCGACCGACGCCAGAGCAACGTCCCGCGAGTCATCAGCAATCGCTGCACGATAACGTTCTTCAAAAGGTGGAAGAGGCTTATTCAGAACTTGCACAATCGCAGTCTGAAGCATAACATCAAGCGCATGGGTTAAGTTTGCAGCATATTGCCCATCATGATCATCAGGAAGTTCATCTAAAATTTCGCCGGCGAGATCCGTAAGCCTGTGTCTTCGTACAAATGCGCTTAAGCCTTGTTCACCAATTGGTTTTCCTTGACGACCGGCTCATGCAATAGGATCATAATAAATCGCAGAGGGCAAATAACCAGAAAACCAGGTATCTGCAATGAAATGCTGTGAACCACTTTCGGCCAATGCATCTCCCCCTAACAAACTGTCAACACCTATTAGCAATGTAAGAATTTTCTGCTCTACTTCAGTAGGCTCTCTCATAGATGCAACGGAAAAGGGGGTGTTTAAATAGGTTTCGAGTTATGAGCCGATATTCTTCTTCGCGACTGCATCCAATTCCAAATGCAATTCTTTCAGATAGTCTGCATCCCACGGTGAAGGGGAGCCATCCATAGGATTCTCAGCTGCTTTTGACTTGGGAAATGCAATCACTTCACGAATGTCGCTGAAGCCGCACAGCAGTGCGCAAATCCGGTCAAACCCAAACGCAATGCCACCGTGTGGAGGTGTGCCATATTTGAGCGCTTCCAATAAGAAGCCGAACTTTGCCTGCACATCTTCCGGATTGTATGCCAACGCCTGCAATACCAACGCCTGCACATCGCTGTTACTGTTTCTGATACTGCCACCACCAAGCTCGGTTCCATTTAGCACCAAGTCATATGCGCGCGCTTTGACGCGCTCGGGGTTCTTTGAAAGATAAGGAATGTCCTCAGGTCTCGGGCTTGTAAATGGATGATGCATGGCATTCCATCGTTTGGCATCATCATCCCACTCAAACATGGGAAAGTCTGTCACCCAGACAAATTTTAACTCGTCTTTGATGAGCTTTAAATCTTCACCTAATTTTAGGCGTATCTTTGAGAGGATGTCATTACACTTTTTTGGCTTGTCGGCAATGAACATCAACAAGTCGCCCTGTTTTGCAGCAGTTGCTTTGGTCAGTTGCTGCTGTATTTTTGAGCTGAAAAATTTAGCTATGTTGCTTTCCAATCCCTTATCAGTCACTTTCATCCACGCCAGGCCGGACGCGCCGTTGTGCTGCGCAAATGCAATGTAGTCATCGATCTGGTTGCGCGAAAAGTTTGATTTCACCGCATTAATGCATTTGACGATGCCGCCGTTCTTTACTGTGTCACGGAAGACCTTGAAGTCTGATTCTTTCACAATGCCGGTTACATCAACTAATCCAAGCCCAAAGCGCATGTCAGGACGGTCAACACCATATTTCTCTATTGCTTCATCGTACGTGATGCGCGGAAATGGCGTCTTGATGATTTTGTTGGCTGCTTTTTTCCATATGTGCGGAATGAGCCCTTCGCAGAGCTGTATGATATCTTCTTCTTCGATAAAAGACATTTCGATGTCAATCTGTGTAAACTCCGGCTGCCGGTCTTCACGCAAATCCTCATCTCTCAGGCACCTGGGCAATTGGTAATAGCGGTCAAAGCCAGCAATCATCAGCGTTTGCTTGTATAATTGTGGTGATTGAGGCAAGGAGTACACTTTACCGGGATGGACACGGCTGGGAACGATGTAGTCACGCGCACCTTCAGGGGTGTGTTTAAGCAATAAGGGAGTTTCGATCTCCAGGAAGTTGTCGTTGTTGAGGAATTCGCGCACAGCCTGTGCTGCTTTGTGGCGGGTCATGATGCGCTGCTGCATTGTTGGGCGGCGAAGGTCTAAATAACGGTACTTTAACCGCGTCGCTTCATTTGGCACTTTGTAATCATCAATCTCAATGGGCGGTGATTCGGCTTGGCTGAGAAGAGTAAGTTTGGAGATAAACACTTCAATGTCGCCGGTTGCAAGCTTGGGGTTTTTCATGCCCTTCTTTCGCTCCTCAACTTTTCCGGTGACCTGGATGACGTCTTCCCTGCGCAACTTGTCGGCTTCTGTATGGCATTTCTTGTCGACTTCTGGGTCAAAAACTATTTGAGTTAATCCGTAGCGGTCGCGCAAGTCGATAAAAATAATTCCGCCATGGTCTCTTCTGCTGTTCACCCAGCCGCATAATGTAACTTCCTTGTTGAGATGTTTCTTGGTCAGCTCGTTGTTGGTGTGTGTGCGGAGCATTTTTTGATAGAAATAAGGGAGATTTATAAATGTTGTTGAGACGCTGTTTCAGAATAGAAATATTTATAAATAAAGACCAGACTGCGCATTTATGGCAAAAAGATTAACTAAAATCGAGAGAGCTGCTTTTGAGAGAATTAAAAGAGAAATAAATGGTGTTGAAGTTCCAGAAGACTTAGATCATTTCCTTAGGACCTATGCTGGACCGGGTGCACATATAACGATGGATCCTCCGCATTATACAACAGTGTGTGTTGGTTCAACGGGACAAGCCGTGCAAACTCGAGATGGCGCACACGTTGAAATTGATGGCCAGATAGAACGTAGAGACTTTCCTGGGGTATATCTTGATGAGGACAAACTGTTTGTTATCCCATCACGACATGCTCAAGGAACATCTTTTCTTGAAGAAGAAACGAGAAAAGAGTTTGTGGTTGTTGCTAATGGAGTGTTGGATGGCAAAGAGCCCAAACCATACTTCTTTGCAGCAGTAGTGCGAGAACTTCTGAGGTAACCTTAACGCATCCACTTCTTCTTCAGCTTTGTAAATGAATCACCCTCTATCGCTTCTCTCATCGACTTCATCAAATCATTAAAAAACGCAAGATTGTGAATGGTTGCTAATGAATACGCCGTTAACTCATTTGCCTTAAACAAATGATAGAGATATGCGCGCGTGAAGTTTGTGCAGGTGTAACAGGAGCATTTTTTATCTAATGGTTTTCGGTCGGACTTGAATGCATTTTTTGTAACGCGGTAGCGCCATTTTGTTTTTTTATGACATTCAGAACTAAAGATATAACCAACTCTTGCCAATCTTGTTGGTAAAACACAGTCAAACAAGTCAACGCCCAATTCAACGCCCGTGAACAGGTCATCAACCGCACCGATACCGAGAAAATGCTTCGGTGTTTTGTAGGGCAAGGCTTCTAACGACCATTTCAACGCTTCGGCACTTTCAATCTTGGGGTTGCCAAAGATGCTGCCGATGCCATAGCCGGGAAAGTGAAGAGAAGAAATGTATTCCGCACTTTGCTTTCGTAATTCTTTGTATTTCCCGCCCTGAACGATGCCGAACAATGCCTGGTCTTTTCTTTTATGCGCTTTTTTGCAGCGCTCAGCCCAGGAATGAGTTCTGTTAAGAGATTGTTTGATGTATTGTTCACTTGAGTCAAATGGGGTGCATTCGTCAAAGGCAAAGATTATGTCGGCGCCTAGTTTTTCTTGAATTGCTACGGATTTTTCTGGCGTAAATTCGTGCTTTGATTGATCAATATGAGAACGGAAGGTCACTTTATCCTCTGTTATTTTTACATTTCCATTGTTGTTCAAACTGAATACTTGAAAACCACCGCTGTCGGTCATCAAAGGCCTGTTCCAAGACATGAATTTATGCAGGCCGCCGAGCTTTTTTATTATATCTGCGCCAGGACGAAGATAGCAGTGATAGGTGTTGATCATGAGAATTTGATTATTGAGTTGTGCTGGTGTGAGTGATTTTAATGAAGCTTGGGTTGCAACGGGAACGAATTCAGGAGTGTGGATGGTGCCGTGGGGTGTTGAGAGAATGGCAGTACGTGCGGATGTTTTTTTATCTTGAGCAGTTATTTTAAACTTCATAAGAGGGAAAAAAGAACTCTGTTTTATAATAGTTCTCAAACCACAAACTTCCCTTTCCTATAAATCACTTTCTTTGTCCCATCGGCGAGATAGGCGGTTACCGTGCGGTCTTCAGTTGAAATGATATCAGTATGTTCAGCAGAGTTGTTGAACCCCATTTTTTCCCATTGTTTTTTAGACACTTTTGCAGGATTGCCGGTGTAGCTGTCTTTATAGGCCATGCCGAGTGCCATGTGCGTGTTGCCCCATTTGCCACCAAGGTTTTCATCAAATAGAGTGTTTGCAGTGAACTTCTTTATGCGCGATATGCGATGGTCAGTCAAGGAATATTCGCCAAGCTTGTCTGCATTCTTTTGCTTGATCATGCTCCGTAGCAGGTTCTGGCCTTTTGATGCAGTTGCCTTAACAACTCGGCCATTCTTAAATTCGAGGCGAACATTTTTAATCAGGTTACCATAGCGGTATAATGGCTCGTTGAAGTAAACATATCCTTCAGTTAATCGCCAGTTGGGTGAGATAAATAGTTCATAACTAGGAATGTTTCTGCCGCTGCCCCCCAGCCATTTCCTGTTCTTGCCAATGCCAACCTTGAGGTCGATGTTGCGCCCTTTCAGATGAACGTATTTTACATCAAGTGCATTGAGCTTTTTCTTCACCCGCTCTTGCTCGCGCGCAATGCGCTTCCATTCAGCCGTTGGATTCTTCTTGTCCAGATAGCAGGCTTCAATAATCGTTTTCCAGTAGTGCTGCAACGACATGTTTGCTTCTTTCGCCATTGCAGGTGTGCCATATAATGCCAGCGTCCAGGTAAATTTGCCCTTGTTTTCTTTATCGTCAAGCCACTCACGCACTTTTTTGCGCGCACTGGTTGCTTTAAAGATTTTTTTCGGGTCAACGTGCTGCAGCTCGTGCGGATCGGCATCGGAAATTATGGAAATTTGATGGTCGATTAATTCACAGCGTGCTTTGGTCATTTTTTCAGGGAAGAAAGTCATCTGCTTTTCATCGGCAAGGGCATAAAAGTCTTTTGATATGCCCGTGGGAAGCAAACGCAGCATTGGATGAGCACCCGCTTTAAGAATTGCTTTGTGCAGTTCAAGCAAGATGGGCTTTGCAACGTCATCAACAACCACCATGACCACTTCGCCTTTTTTAACGCCTTTGCCTGAGTTTAAAGCGAAATTAACCAGCAAATCAGCGTATTTTTCAAGAATTTTCTGCGGTGGCGTGTAGGTCATTATTTCAAGAACAGTTTTAGGGGTTAAAAAGGTTTGGTTTTTGTCCATAATGAAAAACTTTAAAAATGGAGAGACTGGGGAGAGATTTATGGGCATTATAGAAACAAAACTACCACGCGTCCCAGAAATTCAGGATCTGCGACTAGATGAAGTATATATCAAAGAATCAAAAAGGCAGTGGTTTCTTGGTGAGGGAAAACTGGACGGATTAGAAGAAGCCCTATCACTCAAAGAAGTTGCAGATATTGATAAGGGAAATGTGCTTGATGTCGCCTGTGGCTGTGGAGAGCGTGCATATTTTCTTGCTGAAGTCAGTCCGAACTTTGACATTACAGCAATAGACATTGATCCACGATGCATTGAAACAGCACAGGCACGGTATAGGCCAATGCCCCCTAATCTTCACTTTAAGTTAGGAGATGTATACGATTTGAGCGCTTATCACGAGATGGATATGGTGACAACAAGTCAAGCGTTGCATCATTTTGATCGGCTGGAGGATGCGTTGGCGCAGATTCTTCAAGCAATGAAACGAGGAGCAGAGTTTTATTTCATGGATTTGAACAGAGAACACCTGCCTTGTTATGAAGGAGAAACTCAACTTCCAGGTGGGAGAAAAGTACCAAAAGCACACTTTATTTACGAAGTGCGAAAAAAAGTACCAGACAATGAATTTGCTGAAGCGTTTCTTAAGAATGAAATATTTGACCACAGACAGAGTGCACATACGAACAGAATGGAGATATTAACAATATGCTCGTACATCGCAGCATATACACCATTGGAAGTCCAACAGGCAATGAGTAAAGCAGGATTTCGCATTATTGAAATTACGCGCAAAGGTGGTTTAATGTCAGGTATTGGGCTAAAATAATTTCTCAATCTCATTCAAAAATGAAAATAAAAGTTCCTCTTTAAACGCGGGCGCAAGCACCTGCAAGCCAACGGGAATGCCATTCAATTTCCCAATCGGAACAACGCCTGCACAAATGCCTGCGAGATTGGCAGGGATAGTAAATGCGTCTGCGGCATAGGCTTCTTCGGGAGTGATGTGTGCACCCAATTTATGAGGAAGCTCAGGGGTTGTTGGTGCAAGAAGAAGATCGACCTGCTTGAATGCGGCATCGAAATCCTGCTTGATCAGATGTTTTGTTGCAAGCGCTTTTCTGTAGTATTGACCTGCATGCTCTGCCCGGCTGATTTCTCTCCCACCTAAAATTCGGCGCAAGACTTCTTCGCGTGCAGATTCTTCTATCTTTCTTCCGTAGCGTCGTCCGTCAAGACGGCGCGTTGCTGAATAGAATTCAGTGTACACAATGGGATAGTAGGTTTGTACACCTAAATCTGTGTTTTTTAAGGAAACCGATTTGATTGGTGCATTGAGTCTTTTTGCAATATTCTTTGCAGCAGTTTCAATCAGTGCATACAGTTCTTTATTGGTGCATAGCTTTTTGAAGTCAGCACTTAAGCCGATGGTGAGTTTTGCTTTTTTGAAGTTTGTATATGCTGGAACCGGATGTGGCTGTGTTGTTGCGTCAGCGTCAGAGTGGCCTGCAATGACTTCCATTAATAATGCAGCACCATAGACATCAGGAGATAAGGGACCAATCTGGTCAAGCGACATGGAAAGGTCGATTAACCCGTAACGTGATACTCTTCCATAACTTGGCTTGATGCCGACGATGCCGCAATGGGAAGCTGGATTACGAATGGAGCCGCCGGTATCCGTACCCAAAGCAAGATCGCAGAGTTGAGCTGCAACGGCGGCTGCTGAACCAGACGAAGAGCCGCCAGGAACGACATGAGGGGCAACGGGATTGATGGTTGGCCCAAATGCGGATGTTTCGCCGGAAATGCCGCAGCAGAATTCATCTGCATTTGTTATTCCAATGATAATGCCGTCTTCTGCTTTTATTTTTTTTATTACATCTGCATCATAAGTCCCATAGTAATGCTCTAATGTTTTGGATGCGCATGAAATAGGCATGCCAATGACATTGATGGCTGGCTTGACTGCAATTGCCAGGCCTGCAAGCTTTCCTTTCTTCTGTTTTTTGTCGATTTCTTTTGCCTGTGCAAACGCTTCTTTTTCTGCAACGTAGAGAAAGATGTTCAGTTTTTTGTTTTCAGTTATCTTTTTGAGAAAATTCTGGATGTTCTGCTCTGCGGTGAGTTTGCCGGATTTGAGTTGCTGGAGCTTTTGTTCGGTTAATTCAGTCATTATTGGGTAAAATCATCAGCTTTTTAAAAAAGTATTCCCAAACACGCTCTAATTTAAGCGTTTTCATTTCAGCAGGCGAATACCATCCCATGCTTTTTGCTTCATCTTCTTCAGGAATTTGAGTGCCTTCGGTTTTGCATTCAAACACGATCCAGTGATGGCCTTTATGCTTATAGCAGGTATTCCACGGCACATCTTCCTCAAACAGTTTTTTGAATGAGAGTAGTTTAAGTTGTGATTCTTCTATCACTTCTCTGCGCAGCGCTTCTTCAGGCGTTTCGTCGTCAACATGACCGGCAACAGAGGCAAAGCCGTATTCGATATTTTTCCGGTCAAGAAGAAGGTATTTTCCGTTTCGTTTTATGATTGCGCCGACAGCGCGGGGAAATATCATCGTTCGCTTTTCTTCAAACCATGCCACCAATCGTTTGGATCAGTTGTTTCCAGCTGCTTTGCAAGCTTTTTTGCGGATTCAGTTACGAGCAGTTTGTGAATATTATTCATCCAATCCTGCGTTTCATAGCCAATCTTCTGGTATTCACGTGCCTGTGCGAAACATTCAAGCAGGTCAGCATCACGCGCGACGAGCGATTCTTTTGTTTTTTGGTCTCGAAATTCTTCGTGCAATGAGAAGATTTCTTTGCCGGTTTCACCCAATGGCTGTGTTTGTTCTTTATGCGCTTTTGTTTCAGCGGTTCGAAAATCAATATAGCGATGACCGACCTTGTGCAGATCATTCAGGCGCGATTCATGCAGATCATTGAATAAACACATCAGGGTTGTTTTGTGCGCATCAACCTTTTCCATTTTTGCGAGAACATAGCCAATCACTGCCGCACGAAAACAATGCTCGGCAACGCTTTCAGGATCTTTAATGTTAAGAAGCCACCAGCCGCTGCGTTTGACGCGCTTTAATGTTCCAACTTCATAAAGAAAGTTGGTGAGTTCTACCATTTTTTCTTCTCGGCGCAGATGTAGCCATCTTTTGTCGTTGGTGCGTTTTTGAGCATGCGCTCGGTGAAGTCGCTGTTTACAGGTAAAGTAATTTTTTCATCGCGGATGTTTTTCTCACGCTTTATTTCAAATTGCGCTTCGACTTTTCTTGTCTTGTCCAATGCGGACATAAAACGGTCCATGATTTTCTTGGCCTGCTGGGTGATTTTTTGCTGGTCGATCATGTTTTTCTTATTGCAGCCTTCTCTGTATTTAAAGCGTTGAGAATACTGCCTTTAAATTTTTTCCAGTCGCCTTTTACCATACTGTCTAGCACGGCTTTTTTTTTCATAAGTGGCACAAGGTGTGATACAACATAACGCTCTGCATCTTCAAACCTGCCCTGCCGTATAAAGCTTTCAGTGTTTTTTACCACCAGGTCAATATCGCGAAGGTCAGCTGCTTCACCTTCAATGACGCGACGCAAATGGTCAATCGCTTCAAATTCTTTTTTCTGCCTATAAACTATACGAGCACTTTCTGAGCGGCGTGAATATACCCAACCCCAAAATCCCATTAGTTTACCTCTCTTTCAGCTTCAACTGTAGTACTAAATCTTCCAATTTCTTCAAATCATACTTCACCGCATCAAACTTTCTTCGCGTTTCATTGTCGCGAAAATCAAACGCAAGCAATTCGCCATAGACGCTGTCCACCAGCTCTTTTATTTTGGTAACCGCTTCATTGTGACCTTTGCCTGCGAGATAAACCGCTTTTCTTACCAACTCGCCGGTTAAGTCGCATAATCCAAGGATATAATGGAATGTAGGGATATCAAGCTCTTTTCGTGTTGCAAGCTTGCTGTCTTTGATGAATGAGAAGTACAGCAGTGCTTCTGCATATTCCTGCAAGGCTACCTTATAACTGCCTTCAGAGAGCATGTCGGGACTGTGTTTTGCAATCTTTTGTAATGCAGCCTTTTCTTTTTCGATGTCGGTGATGAGTTTTTCTGCTTGTTTGAGTTCGTCGCGATGGACAGCATAAATAACCTGTTTGCTTAACTTGAGAACATCCCTGCTTTTTTTGATGAGCAATTCGCGCTGAGCATCGTATTCAAGCACTTCGTTGCGCATGGACGCGAGGTCGGATTTGTTGAGCATGGATGTTTTTATTTAAGATTGGTATATAAAGGTTGCTGACTTGTTTATTAACTGAACCTCAAAATTTATAAAGGAAAACAAATTATGCTTATTTCTCAAAAGAGGAATACATGGCTGATACGGCATTTCGCGGAGTGGTTACTTTCCTGGATAAGCTGGGCGTCTATGATATTGTGCTGCCATTCCTGCTTGTTTTCACGATTGTGTTTGCCATCCTTGAGAAGACACGCGTCCTCGGCATTGATAAAATAGACAACAAAGAATACACGAAAAAGAACCTGAATGCGATTGTCGCGTTCGTGGTGGCTTTCCTTGTCATTGCAAGCACAACACTGGTACGAATTATTAATGAAGTGGTGGCAAATGTAGTATTGCTCATCATACTGGTGATATCCTTTTTAATGCTCGTGGGCATATTCCTTGGAACGGGAGAAACAACACTGGAAAAATATCCGGGATGGCTGAAGTTTTTTATGATCATCCTCTTCATCGCAATTGTTGCAATACTGCTCCGGGCAATGGGATGGCTTCAAGTTATATGGGATATTTTTGCCCTTACGCCAACGACCGACTGGGCTGCAACATTAGTGCTCCTCGTCATCGTCATTATCGTGATGATATATGTTACACAGGATAGCGGTGGAAGTTCTGAGAAAAAGAAGGAGGGCCACTGATGGCATACTATGGCGGTTTGAGCAGAGTCGTTTACTTCCTTCAAGATTATAGCCTTACTGAAGTATTTCTTCCTTTCCTGCTGATATTTACCATTCTTTTTGCAGTCTTCCAGAAAATCAAAATATTCGGTGATGAAAAGAAGAACATTAATGTCGTGCTTGCTTTATTGATATCACTTCTCGCTGTCATTCCCCATGTAACGAGAAGGTATCCATACGGTTACGATCCGATTGTCATCATTAACGCACTAGTGCCTGGTGCGGCTGTGCTGGCGGTTACAATAATACTTATCCTTTTCCTTTTCGGGATATGGGGTTATGAGGTGGGTAGTGGGGTTCCCGCAGTAGCGATGGTCGTCATACTTGCAGTCTTAGGATATATCTTTGGAGCAACAGTAGGATGGTGGAACACTCCCGGCTATATATTTAGCTGGTGGAATTCTGATCTTACTGTACTCATAGTAGTCATCCTTATCTTTGGAATAATTGTTGCATTCATCACTGGCGGTGAGAAGAAGGCGCCTGCGGAAAGCTTTATCGAAAAGATATTCAAGAGAGTAAGATAATGGCAACATTCATCGACACATTGGGCGTATTGGACTATTTCGCACCGTTATTTGCTGCAGTGCTCGTGTTTGCAGTCGTTTTTGCGCTCCTTATCAAGATAAAAATACTGGGCGACAGTAAAGTTATTTCGGGTGTGATCGCAGTCATTTTGGGCATACTAGTGCTTGTCATTCCAAATCTGGTTGCGCTGATCAATTTCGTTGCCCCATGGTTTGTCCTCGCATTTATTTTTCTCGTGCTGCTGCTCATGGTATACCGCACATTCGGCATGAGCGAACAGACCGTCCTCGATTACGTGATACACGACAAGCCGACGAACTGGGCTATATTTGCAGTAGGGTTAATCATTCTCGTCGCAGGCGTATTTAATGTCTATGGGCAACAGGCTCTCGAAGCGACGCAAACAGGCAGCGGTGTGGGTGAAAATGAATTTGAGCAGAACCTTTTTAGTCTCATTTTCAGCCCTCAGTTGTTAGGGCTCATGCTGGTATTTGCCATCGCAATATTTACGGTTGCATTTTTAGGCGGAGAAGGAGGGCCTTAAGACTTTGGCTTTATCTTTTTCGTCAAGCGTGAGAGTTCAGCGACATTTTCGGTGAATGTTGGAATAACATCTTTAAACACCTGATGCACGGCTTTCAGCTCGGAGGAAACATCGCGCATGTTTGCGTCTGACTCGTTTATTTTGCCGAGAATGCCCTGACGGAGCTGGTTAAACTCCTCTTTTATTGCAGCAGTCTCATCTTTGAGCTGCTGAATGTCATTTTCAACTGTATCCTTCCATGCAACAATCTTCTGGATATCGCCAAGAACTTCATCCC
Organism: uncultured Methanosarcinales archaeon; assembly: GCA_964364045.1. Classification (GTDB taxonomy): domain Archaea; phylum Nanobdellota; class Nanobdellia; order Woesearchaeales; family JAGLXL01; genus CAYIKL01. The sequence goes on along the minus strand of CAYIKL010000012.1, from coordinate 1,656 downwards.
ATTTCTCATTGATAATTGCTTCAGCAACTTCATGGATGCGCTCGTCATCTGGTCCTGCAGGTGCTGCACCTTCAGCATACTGTTGAGGATATTGTTGAGCAGGATAGTCCTCGAAGGGCGGTGCCTCTTCCGGGCTACCAGCAAGATCAGCCTGTGACATTGCATCAAATATCTGCTGCGTGGATAGTCCGCGCTTCTGCAGCTCCTGGACAACCTGATTATCTGTCAGGCCTTTCTGGCGCAGGCCAAGAACCTGCTGCGCAACGCTCCCTTGTTTTTCAAACATTAAAACCTCTTTAGTCCCGCATGGACATTAGCCACATAACACATCTTATTTTATAAATCTTTTCTCAAAAGCCGCTCCATCTCGTCACGGGTCACAAAGCGCGTGAGATCCCATAAGTCAAGATAGCGCTTGACGGTGTTCAGCTCATCTTTGCCTGCAGTCAGTTTAAGTTCGCGGATAATGAGATCGACTTTCTGCTTCACGCCGGCAAGCTCACGTTTTATTTCCAGAAGATCGTTGTCAAATTCGCGAAGCGCCTCATTCTTTTTCTTGTTGCCTTTCACAATGTTGCTTTCAAGAAGCTCAATCTTCTGATTAAGGTTCGATGTTTTCTCCTCGAGAAGGCGCACACGCGTGTGAGACAGTTCCTGCGCCCCGGGAGGAGGCATCATCGGTCCATTCTTTTGCATAGGAAACCTTATTAAATAATGCAGCTTTCAAGTATACGACGCGTTTGCCGCTTTTGCGCATAAGCGAGGCGATTATAATAAAGTTGTGTGAGCATTAGAGAGTGATAAAGAGGGAAGAAATGGCTTTTTTGGAAAAACGTGCGTGCTTTGCCCATGAAGTTATTCGTGAAGGAGAAAACAAGGTGCTGCGCGTCGATTGTGAGCAGTGCACTTTTCAGCCAACGGTTGAAGACAGCGCTATCTGCATGGCAAAAACGATCGAGCTGCTCGCAGAAGTGGGTGGTGTGACAAAGCTTGTTTTTGTCCAGAAAAGAGATTATGAATATGATTATCTGCAAACGCAAATTCTCAGCGAGATTGCACATCTCTACAAGAAGATCAGCAAGGAAAAGAGCTTGAGCTATACACATTTGGTGGTGAACTCGGACTGTGAACGGTTTCTCCGAACAAGCTACGCGGCGCTGCGACATAATCTCTTTACAGTCCTAAAAGGTGATCCGGTTACCGCATATGTCCAGCTCAAGCGACTGCTGCGCAGCGAGAAGATAAAAGAAGATTATACTGCAGATACACAGGAAGTGCATTGCACGCAATACTTCAATTCGATGGTTGCCTGGGTGGTCGAATTGCTGGAAAAAACGCGCATGATTGTCATGGCCAAGCCATATCTCGCAGGGTATAAAGTTGGAAGCAGAGAGATTTACCGGAAAATATTTTTTCCCACCATCAAGCCCGATTTCATGTTCACCAAACTCATGGCGACGTATCCGGCGGATGGCGAAGTGATGGACAGTTATGCCATCAATAACAATGAAGTAACTATATTCCGCTTTGAAGATACAGTCAAGACGCTCTATCATGTGATCCCGCCTGAATTCAAATTCTCAGAGGAAAAGTATGAAATTCTTGACAGCGCGCGAAAAATCATGTCGGAACATAAGCCCAGCAAAGAAGAGTTTG
>CAYIKL010000011.1:0-24741 GCA_964364045.1 uncultured Methanosarcinales archaeon | reverse complement strand
ATGGCACTCAACATTAAACCCACCCGCAGTGAACTGATCAAGTTAAACAAGCAGATAAAGTTAGCAAAATCAGGCCATTCCCTGCTGAAAAAGAAGCGTGATGGCATGATCCTTGAATTCTTTGAGATTCTCAAGAGCGCAAAAAGCGTCCGCAGCGAGCTTACAGAAAAATACACCGAAGCGCAGAAGAGGCTCAATGTTTCACGCACGCTGTATACTGATTTGAAATTGCGCTCCATTGCGCTTGCCATTCAGGATACGCCGCACATCGATGTTGAAACGAAAAACATCATGGGCGTAAAAGTGCCACAGATCGAAAGCAGGCAGGTTGTCAAGACGCTGCAGCAACGGAGATTAGGGATAGCAGGCAGCACGGCGGTGATTGACGACACGATTAAGTCGTATGAAATGCTGGTTGAAAAAATCATCAAAGTCGCAGAAGTTGAGACAGCCATTAAACGGCTGCTTGCAGAGATTGAAAAGACAAAGCGGCGAGTGAATGCGCTTGAATTTAACTTAATCCCGCAGATGGAAAGTGTGAAAAAATTCATCAAACTGCGTCTGGAAGAGATGGAGCGCGAGAATATCTTTCGGTTGAAAAGGGTGAAGGCGAAGGGTTAGTATTTTACAACACTGTCACCACCTTGATCCCAAATATCGGTTGCCTGCCGTATACGATCCCTCAACTGGACAAGGACAAGCATTTCTGCATAACTTGGGACATCATGGGGGTTATAGCCTAAGCGCTTAAGATATTCATGTGCATTTGCACGTAGTGCATCCACAAGCCCTTCGTGACCATCTGAAGGTTGTACTTTGGCAAATTCCTGCAACAATGCAAGAAGATTTTGTGTTTCATCCGAGCCTTTTCTACTCATATAAGCTGCGCAGCGTGCGTTGATTACTGGACCGTTTTGTAGTTCTTTCGTTGCCATTATAATATGGACCGGCCGGGACTTTCATGCTGTTACACGACTTGATTTACTTCTCGAGTGTAACTGGCCATTTGAACCCGGAGCCTCACCCATGCCATGGGCGCGTTATACCGGATTTAACTACCGGCCCATGAGGGAGGAGCGGTTTAAATGCTGTATATAAAGATTATGTTATCTATTGGAGGTTTTGCAGCGCCACAACATTTTTAAGTGAGTGCTCGACAAGCAGCCTGAGCGATATGTCAAAATCAGACGCGAGGCGACAGACATTCTGGATTGAGGCTTCACCTAAATCTTACGATACGTTAAGAGAAAGAGCTGAAAAAATGGCTGGAGAAGATGATCGCACAAGAGTGCTGCATGTTCGCGATGCAGAAGGATGCGTCATTCTTCTGAGAAACACAACTTGTGATGGGGGAGTCTTTCGCGCTTCTGGTGCTAAGGTGACACCTGTTGCCCATGAAAATATTTTTAATGCTGAGACAGGTGTCCAGTTACGCTCGTTGAGAGCAGAAATTGCTGAGTTAAGAAGCAGAAATGGTCATGGAAATTTTTACGGACTAATAAGAACTGCGCTTGTGGCACTGGCCTATGAAACAAATTTCCCGGAACCACCAGCAACATTTGAAAATGCAGACGGTCTGGTATCGTATGTTGAAAGTTTGACATATGTAGTGATGGAAGGAAAAGAACGCGTTGAAGTGGAACAGAAACAGGATGATCTTGATGCGCGGGTTAAAGCGGCGGAAAAGAAAGTGGAGGAAGAGCGAGCTGCACGTGAACAAGAAAAAGCTGGTTACGAACGGCAGATTGCTGGATTGAAGAAACAGTGGGAAGGTGTTGAGGAAAGAATTGGAAACGCGGAAAGTGATAAAACATTTGCTGAAAGGCAATTACAACAGCTCCGGCAGAAAGATTGTGGTCTTACCCAAAAAATTAAAGAACTTGAAGATGAGGCGAAACGCTATAAATCAGAACGAGAGGCTAATTTAGTAGAGCAAAGGCTGCGTGCTGATATTCGCGGGCAAGGAGAGAGAATTGGCGCTTTCAGAAGAGAGATTGAGACGCTTAAATCAGAGAAGGTGGGGTATGATAAAAGAATAGAAGAGCTTGAGGCAGAAAATCACGGACTCAGAAGAAGATATGACCGTTCACATAATGCGGGGCTGAGAGAGCAGTATGAAAGATTAGTCAACCGTTGTCATGACCTTGAGCAAAGGCTGGGAGATCGTGAGCGGCGTGTCCATGAGCTTGAAGCGGGATCAGCAGACGTTCATCAAGCAACGGTTGCGCATGATCAAAAGTATAGAAAGTATAATGTGACACCTCCTCCTACTGCTGAGCCAGAAGGAGAACCCACAGAAACTCAAAGACCTGAAGCGGAGAAAACTGAACCAAAAGCATCTCAGCGCCATGTTAAACTCGAAGGAAAGGTTGCATACGCAGAGAAGGCAGATGACAAAGAACTCATCCCCGACCCCAATGCAGAAACAACAGCAGAACAGTTTTCATATTTATTTGGAAAAGATGACCGCTTATGTGTAGGACAAGTATTTGAAGTAAATGGTGTTGCAATCCATCGTAGAGTAGGACGAGGGGGTGTAACAGCCATCTATCGTTTTGGAGCAATTGATGATAGAGACAGGCTAAGCGCCATTGTGGCTGCATTACATACTAAATTTGGAATAACCGAACCAGTGGATGAACGTGTGCAATCTGTCCGGAACTATTTCACTGCAGGCGACCAAAACGGCTATAATCCTAAAAATTGGGAAGACTCAAAGATTGTAACATTGTGTGAAGCAGCACTTGGAGCCCGAAAATCTGAGTCCACTCTTAAGCAGCTATTCTGGAAACGTCGTATTGCGCCCGTTTCAGAAGAAGAAAAGAAGTACCGTGTTGGTGATATACGGCCCATTCTTACCGGAGGCTCAATCCGCCGCCCAGAACCCGTCTATAAAACCCGCTAGCTTTTTAAACTGAGCATTTTCTGATTCGAAAATGATTGATTATACAACGCTTGATGTAATTTTAGCGAAGAAAGACGCAAGCATTCAGGAAGTCATGGCAACATGCAGGGAAGTTGGCCAAGCGACGTTGAATTCAATACCTTTATACTGTGCCGTCGTTCGTTTAATGCGCTACACAGAAATTGGGATAACAGTGTTAAATGAATCGGGCGAAGTCATTGGCGACTACGCTTCTCATAATGATCCTGCCACTGGCAAAATAACAGAAATCGTTGGAGGAGGCGACGGAAACTATTTCAAAACTCCCGACATCATTGCGCGTGTAAAAGAATCGGTTCTTCTTGACATCCTGAAGAACAGGGACTGGGCGAGAAAACATAAAATATTGGCATTCCTCGCATATATGGGTGACTTTCAACTAAATAAAGATATCAAAACAAGATTATTTAATCGGCTTCGTAGGTCTGTATAGATTTCCGTAATATTTATAAAGCAATATCTCTTTAGTGGAGCATAGGGGGTTCCGTATATGGTTATACTATTCGACCAATTCAATTTACCAGAAGACATATTCAAAGTTATCTTTGCAACCGAGCAGCAGGAAGTGGTTGCCAAGCTTCTTATTCAATACATCAAAGACAATGGTGGAGAAATTGGCAAGACTGAGATGTCATTGTTTGCAACTCAATTGCATGAAGGAAGACTGGTTGATTCTGCCTCGCCGAAAGGGCCCTTAGTCAAGAAAGAGCCGAGCATTTCCTACAACAAGCGGCAGTTTTATGACAGGATTTTAACGCCCATGAAAAGCATGGGACTCGTTGATTATGACTTGTACAAGAAAACGTACAAGATTTCTGAGAAATTCAACCGGCTGATGATACGGATTGGGCTGATGTGGCTGAGGGAGATACGTTAACTTTATAATCCAATAATTATTTTGTTTCCTTATGCATACTTCAATCGAAAAACACGTTCTCAAGAATGCGATCGAATTCAACGGAAAAGCAAATCCAAATGCTGTCTTAGGCCGTGTATTAGCCGAGCATCCGGAGCTGAGAAAAGACGTTAAGAAGGTGATGAAGGAAATAGTTCAGGCTATCAAAAAAACAGAGAAACTATCTTTAGAGGAGCAGAGGCATTTGTTGCAGAAACGAGCGCCAGAAATGCTCAAAGAACAGAAAAAAGTGTATGAACGGAAATTGGAACTGCCTGGAGCGGTCAAAGGAAAAGTTGTCATGCGGTTTGCACCGAGCCCCAGTGGGCCATTACATCTGGGCCATGCATTTGTTCTTGGACTCAATTCAGAGCTGTGCAAGGAATATGATGGCAAACTATTGCTGCGGATAGAGGATACAAATCCGGAGAACATTTACGACAAAGCGTATCATATGATTCCTGAAGACATGCGATGGCTGACGAAAGGGAATGTAGCTGAGGTTATCGTTCAGAGCGATCGATTGGGAACGTATTATGACCACGCTGAAAAGCTTGTGCACATGGGAAAAGCATATGTGTGTATGTGCAGTGCAGACAAGTTCAAGCGCATTATTTCCAAGCGTAAAGCCTGTCCGTGCAGAAACCTGAGCGTGAAAGAGCAGCAGATTCGATACGCAAAGATGTTTGGTGAGTACAAGCCAGGAGAGGCAGTAGTGCGGCTGAAAACGGATGTTGTACATAAAAATCCGGCAATGCGTGATTTTCCTTTAGTCCGGATCAATGATGAGCGGCATCCGCGAACAGGCACAAAACACCGGGTATGGCCACTGATGAACTTTTCTGTTGCGGTTGATGACCATGAACTGAAAGTAACGCATACGCTTCGAGGTAAGGATCACATGGACAATGAGAAGCGGCAAAAATTGATTGCTGACTGCTTTGGTTGGAACATGCCGGTTGCGCTGTATGTGGGGAGAATCAACTTTACCGATATTGATCTCAGCACAACTGGAACAAAAAAATTAATACTCGAGAAAAAGTATAAAGACTGGGATGACATCCGATTGCCCTTTCTGCCAGCATTAAAACGACGTGGGTATCAGCCCGAGGCATTCGTCAAGTATGCGATGGACGTTGGGGTGTCACCTGCAGATAAAAAAGTGAGTAAACAGGATTTTTTTAAGGCCATTAACCATTTCAACAAGGAAGTGCTTGATCCGCAGGCAAATCGGTATTTCTTTGTTGCTGATCCCGTGAGTATTCATGTGAAAGATGCTCCTGAACGTGATGTTGCACTCCATCTACATCCTGATTTTCATGCGCGAGGACAGAGATCATTCAAGACAGCACAGGATTTCTTGATATCTGCACGAGATCTTGCTGCACTTGAGGAAGGGAAAATTCACCGGCTGATGGAATGCCTCAATTTTGTCAAGCAGAAGAAGTCGTTTATCTATCATTCACAAGACCATGAAGAATTCAAGACTGCGGCGAATAAAGGATTCATCATTCATTGGCTTCCTGCGCAAGATAAAATGGTTGATGTTTCAGTGCTGCTGGAAGACGGCTCTGTTGTGAAAGGAAAGGGTGAACACCGATTGAAAGATCTGACCGAGGGCACGATTGTGCAGCTTGAGCGCTTTGGCTTCTGCAGGCTTGATAGAAAGAAAGGAAATAGCGTTGAGTTCTGGTTTGCGCATAAGTAGGTAGTTGTTGTAACTTAGCAGTGCTAATTTTTACGAAATCTTTAAAAAGAACAAGTCGATCTTTAACGTCATGGACATTAAAAATAAAGTTGCTTTAGGCATGACAGGGGCGAGTGCAGCACTGCTTGGATGGATGGCTGTTTCAGATCTAAATTCACGACCTGCAAATAAAACCGATACGCGTGCTTCAAATGCAAAATTGACTGCAACCGTAAACGCAGAAGATAGTCAACTTCTCGAGCAGTATAGAACGCTTGCGCAAGAGAGACAGGCAGCAGTCTTTGCTGAGGTTGAGGACAAGATACTTCAAGAGACAGGCCTGGATAACGTTTGTGATGCCATTTTAGCTCATATAGATAAGGGGAGCATAGTTCGATACGAGGAGCTTGGAAAGATGGATCCTGAACTCAGAACTTCTTACGATAAATTACTATCCGTCGATCCACGTGCACATGTGTACAACCCCGAATACGGTGTTATTGTGATCCCCCCGCCTGATTATTACACAGATATGCGGAGAATACTGAAAAGCAGTGCCCCGCCTCGGGTTATTTTGGCACATGAAGCTCTCCATGCTGTTCAGGAAGAAGCGTCACCACATGGCAAGTTGTACAGAAAACTTTTTTCACACTACGATTCAGTTCATCACAAGCTAGTGCTTAGTGAGGACACCGTGAGGCAAATCGCAGCATCATTCTTTAACGAAAAAAATCCCTCAGCAGAGACACTACGAGATATTGAAAAAAAATTTCCACATATTTTTGAGGGCATCAAAATGTGGGATTATACGGGCGGTCTGTGTCGAGAGCTTCAGGCAAGGTTAATTTGGCCAGTATTAGATGGGAAAGGAAATTTGCAGCTTTCGCGGGACATCTTACGTAGACCAGGGATGACAGATGAAACATTGGTTGTGCCTTATGGAGAGTTAGAGAGATTAGTACCTGTTATTGTTTCAGGTTATGGTGCGCATGCAGATAAAGTGAGCACAGTTGATGTTTATGTTGCTCGCTGGGTAGGCAGTTGGAGTGGGGATAAAGATACTTTTGCGCCACGCATTTACCAAGACCCCTTATTTGAAAAAAATAAAGAACAGGGTTTGGCATACTTAAGCGAGCGATCTGCGCGTATACGTGAGTCTCCGACAATTGCGCGACGTGTGCTTCGAGCTGCAATGGAATACCAAAAATAATATAAATACTATTACTTCAAGCTAACCCATGCTCATCGTCAAAGCACAAATCAAAGAAGTCGTCAAATCAACCGGAGTCGACAATGTTTCTGCAGATTTCGGCGACAAATTAAATGAAAAAGCCACCGAACTTGTCAAGGAAGCATGCAGGCGTGCAAAAGAAAACGGAAGAAAGACCGTGATGGCAAAAGACCTGTAATCAGTCCTTCTTATGTTCTCCCTCGATCAGTGCTTCCATTTCTGCAAGCTCAGCATCGATATCCATCCCCTCCATGGAATGTGGAGTGGGAACATCTGCTAAAGAATTTTTTTTGGTTTCTTTCGGTAAAGTCTTTTTTCTTCTCTTAAACAGCACGAACTGCTTCTTTACACGCTTTTTATCTGGCGACCACAGTTTTAAAGAATGTGCTCTTTTCCTCCCACGTATGGAAGGCAAACCGAAACTAATCCGAGGTGCATGATGAACCTTCCGGCGCGCTTGTAGCTTTTTGACAATTGAAGACTCTGTTTCTAATGCTTTATGTGCTCCATGCTTCTCCTCAATGATGTTCTTAAGCTTCTTCTCATCACGGTGCAAGACGTGCGCTCCCAGTTTCAGTTTCTCAGCAATTAAAGACTCCGCTTCTATGATGAGTTTGAGCATCGGAGGAACATGAGCTTTGTGTTTCGCTGCAGGCTTGACAACTGATGGCTTCCTCTCAAAAATCTCCTTAAGCTTCTCATCACGCAGCAGCGCCTTGTGCGCCTCACTCCTAAGCTTTTTAACGATTGCAGGCCGGGCTCTTGTATGCAGCTTTAGATGAGGAAGGAAGGCAGATTTGCCTCTATAGGTAAGCACTTGATCGTCCTGTGGAGGGATATGCGGCTTAAGCATTTTCTGAAACTCTTCATCACGCTGTAGCGCCTTGTGCGCCTCCCTCTTGAGCTTTTTAACAATAGCAGGGCGGACCCTTTTAAGTAACTTCAGCTCAGAAGGAAGTTTAAGAACGTCTGAATCAATATTATCAACCTGGGGTTCCAGAGACTGTGTCTGTTTTTCCCAAAAATCCTGGGGCGTTTCCTGTTCATGGTTTACTTCCAGCACAGGATCGACTTTATACAGCCTTACGTCGGGAACAGCATCATTGTCAACCTTCACCACCGATGGCGCGAGCGCTACTCGACGCACTGTGATTATATCGGGCCAATCATTTGTAATCGTCTTGTGAGCAGGCTCTATATTACACTTGGCAGGCTCTGGTGCATGAATCTTCAATCTTTTTGGCACCGGCTTAGGAGACTGCTTATCGGATGGAACTTCTACACATCTCACCGTAATTACAGCGGGCCCCCGAGTGGTTTCTGAAGCAGGTTGCTCTACAGGAACCGAAGCTTCCTGCAAATCAGATTGAAACTCCACGGGTCTATTAGTCACCAAGTGCTCAAGTGGCTTTTTTGGCTCTTTCACCGGCTTAACCACGGGCTTCTCAGCTTCCGGCACTCGACGTTTCACGGTGATTACAGCAGGCCAATCATTTTTGGCAGGGATAGGTTCTGGAGCAGGTTTAAGTTGGTCGGGAGTTTCTTGCTGTTTTACTTGCTGAGGCAGTTGAATAGATTCCATCCTCCTCCGAACGCTGATGATATTAGGCAACGTTGCTTCATGGTGTGCAAAACTATGCTCTGCTGATGGCATGCGAGCTTCAAACGGCTCAAATCTTGGCTCAATAGTTTGGGAAAAAAGCAAACGATGCTTAGGCGCGTCCGGAAAAAAAAGCCGTGGCGATGGAATAGGTTTTGTGGTAAACTCTTCCTTCGGTTGGGCAACCTCACATCTTTGAAATGCCTGGATTTTTTTGTCCAGTTGCGCAACACGCTGCTCGTGCAGCTCTTTTGAATGTGTCTGCGCATCCGCCCGTGCTCCAATCTCACCCAACAAGAATAAAATGCGGTCGAGGCGTTTCTTTATGTGCTTTGAATCAGAGAGCGATAACTTAAGGCGCAATTCGTGAAGTTCGTCCTCGAGGTGCGCTGTCTGTGGTGATTTCTCGGCAAGTACGTTATGCATCCTCGTCTCAAGCTGCCTGAGCGCTTTACGCAGTGCTTCACGATCAGGCTGCGGATGCTGCGCAATGTCTTTTACTGCTTTGACGTGCTTTACAAGCTTTTTTTCACGATTTGCCTGAGCAAGAGCATTGACAAGCTGGGACGTTCTCGACATGTTTATTTAAAGAGCTTGCCAAGAAGCCCTTTCTTCTCAGGCACCGGTGGCGGTGGCGGCAAGCCCATAGGCGGAAGTGGAAGACCCATCCGGGGTGGAGGCAGGAAACTTGGCTCCTCTAGATAAGGCATTCTTCGGGGCGGTCGTGGCGGAAAAGGTTTCTTTGGTGTTATTCGCACGAACGGCGGCGGTGCAAGCGTTCTTGGAATCTGAGGCGGTTGCGGCAGAGTTGGCCTTGGCTGAAAAGCTGGCTGCGGCTGTGGAAGTACTGGCGGAGGTGCCATGGGCAACGGCGCTGGCTTCGGCGAAGGCTTTGTCATTTTGCCGTCAACGCCCTCCGTAATGCTCGCCAGCGTCTTGGCAATGTGATTATTCTGTTTCTCAATTTTTTCCAGAAGCTTCATGACATCGCTGTCCTCTTCTTTTTCCACCTGAGAAAGCGCTTGCTCAAACACTTTTTGCATCTGCTGGATTGATTTTCTCAGCTCATCGTTGGATTTGATGACCTCTTTCCGTGTTGATGGCTGATCGAGCTTTTTTTTAAGTGCTTGAACTTCGTCACGTAAATCTGCAAGAATTTGATGAGGTATTAATTCCCAGTCTTCTTCGGGCATTCTGTCACCGTCTTTTTTTGTGCTGATAAAATAAAAGGAGTTTAGTGTTTATAAATGTTGTGGAATGTAAAAAACGAACTTAAACTAGTTTGGAAACGAGCCAGTACAAGCCCTCGCCTGACTGTTCCAGGCCTGCGCCAACTGCTGCCCCGACCGTGCCTCCAACTGCAGCGCCAGCTGCTGTCAATTTAGCGTGCTCCAAAAAATCTGATTGTCTCCTATCGTAACCGAACGCACTTGCGAAAGGGGCTAAAACATCAGCAGCTCCGGAAATCAGCCCCGAAACAGCAAATCCTGCACCCGCTCCTATAAGTGCACCAGTTACACCATATGCTGCCGCAGCGCCATAAAAAAACTGATTTGAAAGAGCATCTGAATGTTGAACTGCTGCTACAGCCCCGCCAGCAACAACGCCGACTGAAGCGACACTGGCGACAGCACCTATATTACGAAGAACTTTTTCATTTGTTATTAAATTAGTATCCAACCCTTTCAGGCGCTGCTCAGGACTAGTTATGGAATTAGTCATTTTTATCCCATCCCTTCCATCCCACTCATTCCGGGCGGCATCCTGGGCATGTCATTGCTCTTGCCTGTTCCTGCAATCACATCATCTATCCTTAAAATCATCTCTGCAACCTCAGCTGCGCTGCCAATCGCTTGTGTTTTTATTTTCAACGGCTCAATCACACCAGTGCGCCATGCATCGATCACCTTTCCGGTAAACACATCAATGCCTGCCCAGACTTCTTTCTTGCCATGGGCTGCATTCAGTTTTGTCATGACATCAATCGGGTCTAAGCCAGCGTTCTCCGCCAGCGTTCGTGGAATTGATTCCATCGCATCGGCAAATGCCTTGACCGCAAGCTGCTCCCTTCCTTTCATGCTTGCTGCATATTTTCCAAGCTGATGTGCAAGTTCTGTCTCCACAGCACCAGCACCGCCAACACCCTTGCCCAGCTTCAAAGCTGCAATGACATCGCCAACCGCATCAGTTATTGCGCGCTTTGTCTCATCGGCAACATGCTCGGTGCCGCCACGTATTAACAATGTCACCGCTTTTGGATTCTTGCATTTCTCCACAAAAATCATATCTTCATCGCCTATCTTCTCTTCCCTGACTAATCCTGCAAAACCTAAGTCATCTTTGGACATATCGTTGAGGTTGCTGACAATCTTCGCGCCGGTTGCACGCGCAAGCTTTTCCATGTCGCTCTTCGACACTCTGCGTGCAGCGAAGATATTGAGCTTTGCCAAAAAGTGCTGCGCCATATCATCAATGCCCTTCTGGCAGAATAAAACCGTTGCAGTGCTTGCCTGCACCTTGTCGACCATCTTTCGTAATTGCCGTTCTTCCTGCTCCAAAAAGCTTTCAATCTGCGATGGATCAGTGATCTGTATCTTTGCCTCAATTTCGGTGTTTTTGATCTCCAATGCGGCATCCAATAGTGCTACCTTTGCATTCTCTACCTGCTGCGGCATGCCATCATGCACGCGTTCTTTGTCAATGACAATGCCTGAAATCAGCTCGCTTTCATCAGCCGTTCCACCAACGCGCTTCTCGATCTTGATGTTTTCCTTATCAACATGATTTTCTTCATCTGCAACACTCGTCACTGCTTTCACGACAAGGTTTGCTAAATGTTCTTTAGCCGCCTCTGCGCCCTTGCCTGTCATAGCAGTGATGGCGATGCTGTTCAGAATCTTTGTGTCTTTGATGGAAATATTTTCTGCAATCTCGTGCAGCACTTCCTGCGCTTTGAGTTGCGCTAAACGATAGCCCTTTGCGATAACCGTGGGATGAATTTCCTGGTCTAAAAGGTCTTCTGCTTTCTTTAACAATTCACCTGCTAATATCACCGCTGTTGTCGTGCCATCACCTACTTCAGCTTCCTGTGACTTTGCGACCTCAACGACCATTTTTGCCGCAGGATGCTCAATTTTCATTTCTTCAAGAATAGTAACGCCGTCATTGGTGACTATCACATCCCCTAAAGAATCAACAATCATCTTGTCCATGCCTTTTGGGCCTAACGTGGTTCTTACTGTCTGTGCGACTGCCTTGGCAGCCATGATGTTCATGCGCTGTGCATCCCTGCCGGTCGTCCGTTGTGTGTCTTCAGGCAGGATGAATATTGGTTGGATTTGGTTTGCCATTGTTTCTCAAAGACCTCTTAGATTGAGATTACTTTGTGGTAAGCGGTAGTTTATAAAGATTACGGTGTTTTTTTGTAATCCTTCCCTAGTTTTCTCGCCATCTCTTCAAGCAGTTGTTCGTCGCACCGCCAGAGACGGCACCTGATGAATAATATTAAGTTGACCTTATCAAGTTTTTGGAGTTAACTTTATAAGGGGGGGTGTAAATTTTCGTTCATTATGACCAGAAATTTGCTTTTGATCAGCAATTCGAAGTCGCGTAGAGGAGGTTTTCTTGACCATGCTGCGACGGCTATCACCGAAGTGCTTGAAGAAGCGGGTGCAAAAACAGTCATGTTTATTCCTTTTGCACGCCCCGGCGGCAAAACATGGGAAGAGTACACTACTTTGGTGCGCGAACGTTTTAATCGGATGGGCTTTGATCTGCGTGGCATTCATGAGTATGACAATCCGTTGGCTGCTTTCAGGGATGCGCAGGCTTTTTTTGTTGGAGGAGGAAATACGTGGAAGCTGCTTCATGACCTCGAGGAAGAGAGCTTGCTTAGTGCTCTTAAGGGGGCTTCCCAATGGGTGCCGTACATTGGCTCCTCTGCTGGTGCGAATATTGCAGGACGTAATATTAAGATGACCAACGATAAGCCTGCTGCAGAGGTTCTCAGCCTCGAGGGGTTGGGTCTCGTGCCTTTTGTCATCAACCCACATTACTTAGATCCCATTCAGTTAACACCTGGAGAGCGAGATGCAGTATTGCATGCGGCGCCGCAACTTCAGACGCTGCTTGACTATCGAGGAGAAACACGCGAGGAGCAAGTACGAGAGTTTCATGCTCTGGGAAACATGGAGATGGTGGTAGCTTTGCGTGAAGGTTCGATGCTGCGTGTTGTTGACAATAGTGCAAAGCTATTGGGTTACGGGGGAGCGCGTATCTTTGCGCCAGGAAAGGATCCCACGGAACATAAAGCGGGCGAGACTTTAGACTTCTTGTTGAAATAGATAACTTTAAAATCCCCCGTTTATTTCAGTCGGACAATGGAAAAACGTCCTATCTTGGGGTTGGTGGAAGATGTTGTTATTGTCAATGGCGACAAGAAGAAGATAGTCAAAGCACGCATCGATACCGGCGCAACCAAAAGCTCAATCGACAGCAAGCTGGCAAAAGAACTAGGGCTTGGTCCAGCTGTGCGCGAACGGCGCGTCAAGTCCGCACATGGCATCACCATGCGCCCACTAATAACAGCCACCATCGAGATTAACGGCAACATGATGGAAGAAGAATTCACCATTGCAGAACGGACGCATATGACTTATCCCATGCTCATCGGGCAAAACATACTGAAGAAAGAGAAGTTTTTGGTTGACCCACTCAAATGAAATCCAAATGAAAGCAGCAGTCATCTCATTGGGAAGTGTCAGCTCGCAATGGACAGCGGAAGCCATGAGAAAATACTTCGATGAGGTTGATATGCTCCATGTCAAAGAGATGGATGTCAAGCTGGGCGCGGATGTAGGCATCTATCACAACGGAACACCGATGAAGAAATATGATTGTGTTCTTGTCAAAGGCTCATTTCGTTATGCAAACCTGCTGCGCGCGATCAGCACGCTGTTAAAAGGTAACTGCTATACACCAATCGCCCCTCAGGCATTTACCATCGTTCATAACAAGCTCCTTACCCATCTCGAGCTGCAGAAGAATAACATTCCTATGCCCCGAACATACGTCCTGCCGAGCACGACAGAAGCAAAAGCCATTCTCAAAACCATTCATTTTCCCGTCATCATGAAATTTCCTGAAGGAACACAGGGAAAAGGTGTCATGATTGCAGACAGCGAGGCAAGCGCAAGCTCGATGCTTGACGCGTTGGGCGTGTTAAAACAGCCCTTCATCATCCAGGAATATATTGAAAGCGGCGATGCAGATATTCGTGCATTTGTGGTTGGGAATGAAGTTGTCGCGAGCATGATGCGCGTTGCGAAGAAAGGCGAGATCAGGGGAAACATTCATGCAGGCGGCACAGGGAAACCGTATGAGCTTGATCGTCAGCAGCGGAAAGTTGCGCTTGATGCTGCTCGTGTATTAGGCGCTGACATCTGCGGCATTGACATGCTGCATGGCCCAAAAGGGCCATTGGTGATTGAAGCAAACATATCGCCGGGATTGCAAGGGATAACCAACGTATCCGGCGTCAATGTTGCGGACAAGATCGCACACTTCCTTTTTGAGGAAGCAAAAAAATTTTCAGGCATCAATACAAAAAGCGAGGCAGAGAAAATCCTAAGCGAGAAGCTTGTTGAAAACAAAGAATTGATCACCAATTTAACATTCAAAGGAGACAGGATAGTATTGCCCAGTGTAGTAACAGCAGCAACGGGATTCAAGGAAGACGGCGATTATTCTATAAAGACGGAGAAAGGGAAATTAGTGATTGAAGAGTTTAAGGTGAAGAGAGGGTAGACTTTATAATTTATAAACAAAGACTTATTTTTATAGAAATCCTTACAACGCACTCTTGTTTTGACAAACTTGATTAAGCAAAAATCAGGGAAATGCTTATATAGGGGTGATGTCGGTTTATTACTTAGGGGTGGATAGCTTTATTCAACAGCTGAGGACATGTCTGTGGCCGACGAAAATAAACGAAAGACAAAGGAGAAATTGCTCGAGCAGCTTGCAGCGGCACAAAAGGAAGCGAAAACAGCGAGGGAGGAGCTCGCGGAAGAAAGAAAGATTGGAGCAGACTCTCGTGCTGTAGTGATTTGCCGTTCTTTAGATTTATATGTATCAACCGGTGATGAAAAATACTATGGTGAGGCAAAAAGACTGGCTGATGGACTAGATGCATCCAAGTGGGCATTCCTAGGAGAAGCTGCGACGAAGGAAATGCAGCCAGGACCAGCAGTCAGCTCACGTGTGAGACATGTTTGGAAAGTCATAAAGGACAGAGACAGCTTCTCCCATCAAGAGATTGCGAAGACTCGATACGATGATGCACAGAGATTTCAGCATGACGCCTATGATAGTGAACAGAGTTTTCGCATCGTGAGGACACATCATCCGGTGTATCTTAAGGATCGCAGCATTCTCTTTCATGAGTATGTTCCCGCACCAACACAGGAGGATGTTCTTGAACTACTGCTTAGGGAAGTGAAAAGAGGAGGAAAACCCCATGGGAAGCATAAGGAGAATGATGAACTCATTGCGAGAGGGAGACTTGCTAGAAGAATAATAGATACAATTCTCGACGTGACCATTGATGGATTAGTATATTGGATAAAAGAGTCTGGGACCCCGAAACAAAGCGGTGAGGAAATCAAAAAATGGTATTTAGAGCATCTAATAAAAGTACCCGGAACGTTTGTTAGTGAAGGTATTATAGGACCGAGCAGGTTCAGTAGAGCTGAGGGAGAAGCATGGAATGTAGCAAGCGGCGGTTTGCTTGGACATCTGGATTACGCAGCGATTGTCCGCTGCCTTGACTTAACACCACGAAATGTGCTTCATCATCTCCGCAAACTGAAGTTGGCAAAAGATAAGCCAGCACAAGCGGAACTGCTTGCTGAATTTACAACCGGCTGGAAAAAGCCCAACGGGAAATACACTTTCGCAACGGCGGAAGTTGATGAGAAAGCAATTCGGGACTCAGTTCTTCATATCGACACTGGCTATAGGGGGATGATTCCAATTGAGGATGCCGTGCATGTAGCAGTTGGACCAGTTGTATGGAGATATTCTGGGACCGCGACCAGCACAACCGATAGAATCCGAACTAGATTTGAACGAGGATTAAACACCATTGGTATGGCGACTAATGGGAAGAATTTCACTGATACTGCTTTTTTTGTTACGGCAGCATATAGGGCTGCACAGAGCATGGGTATGGGTGTCACATTTGGGAGGAATGCATTTGAAATATACTTGGAGTCCTTGCCTCAAAACCCGAGTGCACAGAGAGTTTATAATCAAAGACTCGAGCGTTTTGGCAGAAAAGTTCATGAGAATAATAGAGTAGCACAGTTCATGTTGCTGCATCTGGCGGAAGAAGCACTAAAAACGCTGAGGGGTGAGCCATCCTGCAGAGAGGTATACGACTGGGCCCAACCATTCATCGATGGAAGAAGGCTTGACGAGGAGGGTGCACGGAGATATCATGCACTTCTGGGACGTGGTGGTCACGATGAGACAGCACAGCTTGTGCTTCACGCAACACTCCAGCATGCATATTTAGCGAAGCTGGCCGCCTATTTCCAGAGATTATCTTTTACACCTAAAGAGAGGTAATCAAAAATGTTAGAAGAAGCCTTAGAAGTTGCGATTGAAGCGGCAAAGTTCGCCGGAAAGTCCTCTCTCGAGGTTTTTGACACTCTTGAACTATTCTCAGTCCAAAAAAAGCAGGACATCATAAGAGAGAAAGAAATAACCCTCGAAAGGGAAATCCGGCGCCGATTGGCTGAAAGATTTCCTGATCATCATATTGTTGGGGAGGAGGAAGGCACAGTTGGCGATGAGCAATCCGCATGCACATGGTATATTGACCCCATTGATGGAACGGGCAATTTCTCCAGAGGTATCCCACAATATGGCGTCTCGGTTGCTTTAGCAGATCATGACAGAATAGTCATGGGCGTGATATATCAACCCGTTCGGGAACAACTCTTCACCGCTACAATTGAAGATGTTGCGCGCATGAATGGTAACCCTATTCGTGTTTCGCAAAGACATTGGCTGTCAGAATCTGACATTTATTATACCGATAATATTGGAACACACGCGCCCGAACTTTTAGCAAAAATTGTTCAAAGTCTCAGAGCGAAAACGTTGGCTCTGCACTCGGTGAGCTGTACTTCTTATGACCTTAGCTTAGTTGCATTAGGAAAGGCTGATGGATTGCTCAAATGGGCTGAACACCCGTGGGGATTTGCTGCAGCAGGACTCATTGTAGAAAAGGCAGGAGGAAAGCTCACCGACGAAAAAGGTGCAGAGTGGACGGTAAAAACGGAAAGGCTTGTCGTTTCAAATGGATTGCTTCATGACGAACTAATGCCTTACCTCAGATGAATTTAAATTTAAAGTCTCTGCGATAACGAGGTATGGGCTCACCATGTTAAAGATTCTCTGGACGATGACGAACAGATGATTACATGCAATAATTTCCTGCTTATTTTTTGAATCCTCCATCATCTTTATACATTGGTCGACCAATGACTTTCTTGTTTCTGATATCTCAGCTATTTGTTTCGCATCAAACTTATAGAACACAGACGAAAAACGAGTCCACATCTTATCCACTTCTTCGTACAATGTGTAAAATTGAGGGCTTAGCTTTAGGCTCTTCTTATCGAAATTTGCAAGGTATACAAAAAGATATTTGTACTCATCAGCGAGTGCCTCAAGCTCCTCAACGATATGATACAGCGGTCCTATGTGAGAATAGTTGAGCTGTCCTTTTTTGTTTATGTAACGGCGGCATATAGTTGTCAGCCTGTTATTGCTCCTCTCAAGCTCCGCTGCATGTTTTAAGCTTTCAATATTCCCCACTTTTAGTGCGGTAAACCCTTCTTTAGACATCGTCGACATCAACAAAAATACCCGCCGTAACAGCATATTAAATTCACCAGGCTGGCCTCCTACATTCTTTATGACACAGTGATTAGTACTCTGCTCTACGATTTCATATCCAACAGCGGAATTTCGAAACGATAATCCATCTTGGATTTCTGTCAGGGCCATCGGACGCTTGAACGTCACATGAATCTCATCTATTCCTTTCTTGTATAGGGCATGAAGATAGCGTCGCGCCATGGAACCAAAATCCTCCAGATTATTAACATAAGCAATCTCGATTTGCGGTTTTGAATCAAGTGTTATCAATAGTGAGTTTTCCGAAGGTGTAACCTGTACCTCATCGCCCTTCTTAACATTATTTGCATCCGCCCACTTCTTCGGCATTGAAACTAGCAATGTCGAATCTGCAATTTGTATGACTTTTCTTCTCATAGTACTCCCACCCCACGCGATATTTTATAAGTAAACGGACCGGTATATATACCTTTCTATTTTTTATAATGCATTTAATTATTTTCCACTTTTTATAAGCCTTATAAATTATAACCAGTAATTATATATTCCAACTCCTTCCTATATAACACAACTGAGAGAAAATAGACTAATGTATCTGGGGGGTGGTGTAGGATGAAATTAGGAGTAACAAAAAGGCCAGAAGAAATAAAAGAGTGGATTGATGAAGAAGACTTCTACTCTGAGGAAGCACGAATCCTGTTAGTAGAAGACGACGAGTTGAGCCCGGAAGAAAACGGCTTCATGCAGGGCTATGAGGAGGCGGAATAGATGTCCTTGCGGCATTTATTCGGATTGGAAGATATGGATTTATCGGACGTTGATATCATGGCAAAGATAAAAGATGCGTTCGATAGAGACCTCCATGAAATTGAATTCATCAAGGCAGATGGCACAAAAGTGATCATCAGGCTGCCGCATATCGAGTTTGAGCAGTATGAAGACCCCTGGGACGGGTATTTTGCGGGAGCGGCGTAGATAACCTAAATAACAAGTGACTTCTTTTTGATGTTTTGGTAGGAGTAACTTTAGTATTCTCTCCTATGCTGTTCAAAGAATTCTCTGTCTTCTTGATACGTAAGCCGATCAACAACATCATCAAGTGCAACCCACTCTGCTGTCGTTTCGGGATCTTCTGGGTGAAGCTTGTCGGTATCTGCACGGTACAAGAACAGATGAATCTCTTTTGGCAGCCCTTGCGTGCCTCCAAGTCTCGTATAAGAACTGAGATATTTCACTGCCTTAATTCTTGATAATCCCGTCTCTTCCCGGATCTCTCGTAATGCAGCCTGCTCTAATGTTTCCCCGCCATTCACACGCCCCTTAGGAAATGTGACCGAGCCAGTCTTTCGATTATTGACGAGGACAACCTTTCCTTCACGAGTGATAATTCCACCTGCTGATTGCTGTACCATACGCAATTGTTTCTAGGGCTAATTTATATATCTTTCACCGCAATCTTTATAAACACTAAACCCTTCATTTTTCATGTCATTTATCGACGATAAAACCCATTCTCAACATGGAGCAGAAAACAACCTACGGAGCAGAGAATATTAAAGTGCTTGCAGGCAGGGAAGCAGTGAGAGCACGCCCGGGCATGTACATTGGTGATACAACTCTGAGAGGCCTTCACCACTTAGTCTATGAGGCAGTTGACAACAGCATCGATGAGGCGCTTGCAGGATACTGCAGCACAATCAAAGTCATTATCCATGCAAACGGCATCAGCGTTGAAGATGACGGCAGAGGCATTCCTGTTGAGCTCCATCCTCAACTGGGAAAAAGCGCACTCACAATCGTCATGAGCAAACTGCACGCAGGCGGCAAGTTTGACAAGAAAACATACAAAGTTTCCGGCGGGTTGCATGGCGTGGGCATTAGTGTCACAAACTTCCTTTCTGCATGGCTTGAAGTCTGGGTAAAAAGAGATAACAAGCTCTATTACCAGCGCTTTGAGCGTGGGAAACCGGTGACAGAAGTCGAAATGAGAGGAGAGGCACAGGGCACCGGCACAAAAGTCGCGTTCATGCCTGATCCTGAAATATTTCCTGACACCACATTCCACTTTGACATCATTTCAACCAGGATGCGAGAGCTTGCATTCTTGAACAAAGGCATTACAATTGAACTGAAAGATGAGCGCGATGGGAAAGAATCCCTATTCAAATATCAGGGTGGGGTGAGCGAGTTTGTCGAGCATCTCAATAAGAACAAGCAGACACTGCATCCGGTAATCTATTTCATGAAGCAGCGCAATGAGATCGAGCTTGAAATAGCAATGCAATACACCAATACCTATCAGGAAAAGATATTCACATTTGCGAACAATATTAACACCCACGAAGGCGGCACCCATCTCAGCGGCTTCAAGAGCGCACTGACACGTGTCATCAATAATTACATGAGACAGCATAACGGGAATGGTAAAAGAGAGGATTTCGACGGCGAGGATGTGCGTGAAGGATTAACAGCAGTCATTTCAGTCAAAGTGCCCAATCCGCAGTTTGAAGGGCAGACAAAAACAAAGTTGGGCAATGGTGAGATTGCAGGCATTGTTAATTCACTGGTTGTTGAAGGACTTGGGATATACCTCGACGAGCATCCTGCAGAGGCGCGGCTCATCATATCAAAATGTGATGAAGCATTGCGCGCGCGTGAAGCTGCACGAAAAGCAAAGGAACTGGCACGAAAGGGCGTATTTGAAGGCGGCTCTCTCCCCGGCAAGTTAGCTGACTGCAGCAATAGAGATCCGGCAAAATGTGAGCTGTTCATCGTTGAGGGTGATAGTGCGGGTGGATCGGCAAAGCAGGGCAGAAGCAGAGAGTTCCAGGCAATACTCCCATTACGGGGAAAAATCATCAATGTCGAAAAAGCGCGGTTGCACAAAGTGTTTGAGAACACTGAAATACGGGCAATGATTACTGCCATTGGAACAAG
Source organism: uncultured Methanosarcinales archaeon (assembly GCA_964364045.1). Classification (GTDB taxonomy): domain Archaea; phylum Nanobdellota; class Nanobdellia; order Woesearchaeales; family JAGLXL01; genus CAYIKL01. The sequence continues at coordinate 4,519 of CAYIKL010000011.1, read as the reverse complement.
TATCAATGAGGAATTTAATCTTGCCAACGCACGCTATCATAAAATAATCATCGCAACCGATGCGGATGTCGATGGCAGCCATATTAGAACTCTTTTGCTGACATTTTTCTACCGCTATATGAAAGACTTGATTGAAGCTGGGTATGTGTACATCGCACAGCCGCCATTGTACAAGCTTAAGAATGGCAAGCAGGTGCTGTATGCATATAGTGAGAGGGAAAAGGAAGAATTGATGAAAACCGCGGAGAAGTCAGGCGTGCAGCGCTACAAGGGCTTGGGCGAGATGAATCCCGGACAGCTCTGGGAAACAACGATGGATCCCTCAAACAGGATTCTGAAGCAGGTGATGATTGAAGATATAGTTGAAGCAGACAGGATGTTCACGCTGCTGATGGGCGAAGAAGTCGAGCCGCGCAGAGACTTCATCATGAGCCATGCGAAAGAAGTTGTGAATTTGGACGTGTAGGCTTGGTGAGAGCACAACCTTTTTAAACCCCCCATAATTTTGCACCACAATGGCAAAAGCACGCGCAGTTGTCACAACGAAGATAAAGAAAAAGACATGGCATACTATTCTTGCTCCGAAAGAGCAGAACAATGTCGTTTTGGGAGAAACATACATCTCAGAACCCCAAGTAGCAATCGGGAAAACTGTTCACGCCAACCTGCGAACGATCACCGACAACATGCGTGACCAGAACGTGTACTTAAAGTTTAAGATAACACAGCTTGCTGGCCAGAACCTGCAGACTGAGGTTACGGGCTATTATATGACGCCTCCTTCGTTGAGAAAGCTTACCCGGCGTGCAACATTACGCATCGATGACAGTTTCGTAGTTGTCACAAAAGAAGGCAAAAAAGTGCGCATCAAGCCTCTTGCAGTCACACGGCACGATACGGTGCACTCGATTGGGGCTGCGATCAGGAAAGAGATGCAGAATTTCATTGCACGTGAAGTTGCAAAGATTGACTTTAACGAACTTATCACTCGCTTGACATCACACCAGCTTCAGGCAGCCGCAAAGAAAAAGCTTTCCAAGATTTATCCGTTGAAGGCGGTTGAGATCAAAGTTTTGGAGTTTGCAAAGGAAGGAAAAGCAGTCAAAGCAACCGAAGAAGCTGAAGTTGAGGAAAAGCCCCAGAAGAAGAAGCAAGAAAGGAAGCAGAAAAAGACCGTGAGCGAAGAGATGGCTGAAGAGTTTGGCATTGAAGAAGAGAAGAAGGAAGAGAGCGAGACATTTGGAGAGGAAGAGCAGGCACCAGGAATTTAGTAAGACTGTTCTTTATTTCAGAGGTGCTTAATCGGTCGGTGACCACGAAAATGCTTCTTACGATTCTTTTAGACGATTATTATATCTACTCATAGGTGATTAAATTTAGAAATATTTAAAAAGCCCACATTTCCGCTTACTGATTATGAGCAAAAACGTTGTGTGGGGCATGGATCTTATTGGTGGGAATGTGGACATTCCTGTGCGCGATGTCTCCACCATGACGTTCGCAGAAGTAAAGGCCGCACTTGATCACTATGATATTATCCTGAGCGCAGCTGAGGAAGAGACCGATCTGGATATATTATACCAACGAGGTGGGAAAGAAAGCCCTCGTGCTGATGCGGCGAAGAAAGCACGAGAAGCCAAGACGTTGATTCATTCGCCAGGCAGTACTTACCATCGATTGATTGCCCGGTTTGCAGACCTCGCAACAGAACCAGTTGATCGGCGTGCTGTCGCTTTGCGTGAGATCCATGCTGTCTATGAACGTTTTGTGAGTGATCCTGAGTTCGATGCTGACCGTAAAACTACACTTGACGCCTATAGAAAAAGAAGAATATCTGTCCCCGCCGTTGGAGAAGTTGGACTTGATCGTGTGGGTACATTACTCCAATCTCATCCTGATTCTGAAGTTAGAAAAGCTGTTTATCTTGGGTCTCGTGCACTTGATGATATCGAAGCGCTTGTTCACCATGAAATTAACCGATTAAATAGTCGCGTCCATGAGAGATCCCAATCCCCTGATTTTTTTAGTGTGCGCGCCAATTACTGCGAAGTTCCAGCTGATGCCGTTGAACTCACAATGCGTGCATTTGTCGATGGAACAAAAGAGACTTATGAAAAACTGTTTCGTGAACTGATTACTTCTGAAAAGATTAAGCCCTGGGATTTTGCATATCTTGTCACACAGAAAGATCCGTTCACATCCTTCCCTATACCAACCGATCCGCATCGGCTTTTAGCCATCGGACTTGATCTCCTTCGAAAAGTAGGATATGACTCCGAATTAGTTGACCGATTATACGGCTCACGCGAGGGTGTTTATCTCGATATAGAGGAACGTGAAGGAAAGGGTCCCGGGGCTTTTACCTGTTCACTTGGTCCATTTTCACATGGGAAAAATATTTTGTTTTACAATCCCCGCAATTTCGAGGCTGATGCCCGCCGGCGGTGGACAGTATTTCCTCATGAGCTCGGTCATGGCATTCATCATGAAATGAGCAGGGAGGCAAGCGCGCGATATGGTGCAGTGTTTTTTGGGGAGAATACTGTTGGATTAGAAGTAATATCAAAGTTCCATGATGCTCTTCCGCTCGAAGAAGCATTTTCCAGTGCGCACTTTACTGGATCTGATCTTAAGCATATTAAAAAATGGCAGATATATACTGATTTATCCTCAGCGTACGGGATAATCCGACTTTCTATTGGTGATATGACTATGCATCGTGAAGGCACGCAAGCTGCCCGCGGGGGCTTTCATTCCGGTTATGAGCTTGTCAGACCCGAGCTAGTTGATGACACTTTGGGACCGTCATCTGCTTATGTTCTGACGCATCATCTCTTTAATCAGCCGGGTTACATTTTCACTTATTTTATGGCAGACCTTTATCGATTAGCACTTCTCCAGGCTGCGCGCGAACAGAATGGTGCGCTTATCACACCCAATACGGCCTCATTTTTAACCGATAAAATCATGGTTGGTAATGTAAGATCAATGCACGAACGCGTTGTTAGGACGACAGGAACCAGTGACTTGGTTGGAAATGCAACACGCTATTTCAACGATTCAGTGAGGTAAGCTATTGCCAGCCTCACACCTTATCAAAATAAATCACAAATTCTTCTGTCTTAATCTTTTCCTGTGACACAAACTCATGCTTCTTCACCGGATCAAGCACATCAACCTTGATGCTCTTCGCACCAACCTTGTTCTTGATATCCACTGCAAACGTTTCAAGCATTGCCTTCAGCTCAGGGCTTGTCTTCACATAGAGATAAATCCTATCGGGCTTCTCCAGACTTGATTCTTTCCTCAGCGACTGGACACGGCGCATGATCTCCCGACTATATCCTTCTGCTTCAAGATCTTCGGTGCGCTTTTGGTTCACATACAGCATACCCTGCTTGAACTCACCGGCTTTATATGGCCACGGCACATCGCGTTCAACCAATAAATCATCCCGTGTAATGCGCACTTCCTTGTGGTCAATGACAAATGTATACACACCTTCACGTTCAATGTGACTCAACAATGTTTCCGTGCTGTCAATTGCGAGCTTTGCAATGATCTTTGGCGTTAACGCTTTATAGCGCGGGCTTATCTTTTCAAAATCAACCTTCACGCTTTCCTTCACACCACGCAGCTGAGCTGCAACAACTACATCTTTCGCATTCACCTGGCTCTTGATCATGTCGCGCAGCCGTTCAACCGCACTCATAACCTTCTGGTCTGTGCTGACAATAACTATTTCTTTCAGCGGCCATCGCACACTTAACTTAATCTGCTCACGCACATTGAGCGACGCGCTGACAATCTCCTGCGCAATCGCTATATCATCCTCAAGCGTCACATCAATATACTGCTCATCATAAACAGGCCACTCAGCTTCGTGGATGCTTTCATGCTTCAGATGGTATTCTTCCCTCATGTTTTGGTACATTGCTTCGGTGATGAAAGGCGCAACCGGAGCAAACAGCTTGAGTGTTTCAAGAAGCACATGCGCGATAGTGTATGCAACCAGCTCTTTCTCTTCTTTCGAGCCGATGCTGCTCTTGTCGCGCACCAGCTGGATATATGTCCTGCTCAGTTCGAGGAACAACGTTTCAAGCGGAAGAATTGCCTCATCAAAGTGATAGTTCTCCATAATCCTGCTCACATCCATGATCGTGCGGTGAAGCTTTGAAAAAATCGCTTTTTCAGGAATGTCAAAGAGGTTGCGCATCAGTTCATGATCCAGCTCAAAAGGATTAGTTTTATTTTCGCGTGTCAAAGAAATTAAAAACTTGTGGATGTTCCACAGCACGTTCAGCTGCCGCTGCTTGAGCTCAACAGCCTCCCAGCTGAAATTCATGTCCTCTCCTGCACGTGTCTGGATTGAATAATAACGCAGCACATCAGCTCCATGCCGGTTGATCACTTCATCAGGTGAGATGATATTACCCAGGCTCTTTGACATCTTCACACCCTCAACATCAGTCACAAAGCCATGCATGTACACTGCCTTGAAACTTGGCTTGTTGAGCGC
>CAYIKL010000010.1:0-30585 GCA_964364045.1 uncultured Methanosarcinales archaeon | reverse complement strand
GCCAACTATAAAGAGTATAAAAAGGATAAATAAACAGATCACACCTTTTTTCATGGTTGTCTGGGAATTATTTTAAGTATTTAAATCTATCTCAGCTCACGGCTTTGTAGAAAATCTTTCGCTCCGCTCAGTGCTGTCAGTTCGCTCCGCCGAAATCATGCAGTTGGCTTGTCATAACGTTTGGTGTTCAAAATTCTTAGGATTTCGGAAACATTTTTCCAGAACATTCGCACTGCGTCGCTCACAATATTTGAGCCAGCACAGCTATTTTCTACTAAGCCTCAGCTCACGATGGTGAAATTGTAATCTCGCGTCTTCACGGGCGCCATCAACTGATAGAACGCACGCCATACCGCACCTTCAGATGTTTTCATCCAGAACAACATGCGCTCTTTGGTGTCTGGGTCGATATGGTCACCTGCTTGCATAACTGCCTCACCTAAAACCCTTACAAGCAGTTTTCCGGCCTGCTCAGGTGTTGGAGCGGAATCCCATTTGTCTGCTTCTGCCCTGAACTCGTCGACCACTGTCTCATATGCCTGTCTCATGATGCCGCTTCCAATGTAGGAGAAATCGAACGTGATTTTCTTTTGCTCTTCGGGGAAATATGCCTCTAATTCATCATTCAAATACACTTTGTCTTTTGAATCCCGCTGGTGCTGTGCAGAGTCAGTTGGGTCGTATGTTTCAGCAATCTCCCTCTTGTCGCCATTCCCTTTATATATAATCCCTATGCGGTGGATGGGTGATTTTTTGACACGATCGATTGCTTTTTCAATCTCTCCGTCTGGTTTAGGCCTTTCAACAAGAAGATCCGATAATTCTCCTTTATCTATTCTCATCATTTCTCAAACCCCCAAAAAAGTGTAGTACAACACTTCTATTTAAATTTTATCCTAAATCGATTTTGCAATATACACCAAGTGCTGTGCCGGCTTCCTGCACACAATGCATGCTGCCTTCGGCTTCTTTTCTTCCAATGGCGTGCCGCAGACGTGCGCGGTGGTCTCTTCTTTCAGCTTGTCTGCGCATGGTTTTCCGTCTTTCCATGTCGAGCAGAACGGCGCAATGACAAAGCCGCGGTGCTGTTCGAGTATCTCTTTCACTTCGGTGAATGTGGAGGCAGATTTTGTGCTGTTTTTGAAATAGTTATGTGCGTTGTCTTTGATGTGCTTGTCAACAACCTTTGATTGTTTTGCCAGCTCTTTTGCAATTGCTTTTGCCGTTGTTTTCTTTTTGTCTGTCCGCCGCACGATTGTTGCAGTTTTCGATTGCGCTTCTCTCGGCCCAATTTCAATCCGCAGTGGAACACCCTTCAATTCCCATATGTTGTATTTCTCGCCGGGCGAGAGGTAATCGCGGCTGTCAAGGTGCACGCGATAGCCTGATTTATGAAGCTGAGTCCTGAGCTGCGCGCAGTATGCCGTTACTTTTTTGCTTTCTTTTTCTTTGCTTGAAAATAGGATAGGAATAATGACGATTTGAACGGGCGCAATGTTGAATGGCAGAATTAATCCGTTGTCATCGCCGTGGATAGCAATGAGCGACGCTAAGATGCGCCATATGCCCGGGCCAAAGCATGTTTGGTATGCATATTGCTCTTTTCCGTTTTTGTCGGTGAACTTCACATTAAATGGCTTGGAGAAGTTCTGCCCTAAGTCGTGCGTGCTGCTGATCTGTGTTCTTCGCCCGTCAGGATTGAGCGTATCGCTGGTGTAGGTGTCGTCTGCACCCAAGAATTTATCCCACTGCGGGCGCTTGAGAAATATAAACGGAAGCAGAAGCTTGTTTTGCGCTACTTCTGTCATGATCTGCATGTCTTTCTTTATCTGCTTCAATGCGTCATCGTGTGTTTCAAAGACATCATGCGTCTCAAAGAACATGAATTCCCTGCCGCGCAGGAATGGGCGCGTCTGCATCTCGTTGCGGAACGTTGTAATCCTACTTTGATAGCGCTTGAATGGCAGATCGTTATGGCTGCGTATCCAGAGGCTGTACATCGGATAGATCTGCGTCTCGCCGGTAGGGCGCAATGCGAACTTTCTTTCCAGTTTTTGCGTACCGGCTTCCGTGACCCAGAAGACTTCAGGAACAAAGCCGGCGTGTTCCTGCTCTTTTTTGAGGCTTTCTTCAGGAATGACAGTGGGGAGGAGCATCGGCTCATGGTTGTCGGCTTCCACTGCTTCTTCAAAATATTCGTAGATCGTTCGCGCTATTCGTGTTGCCCAGGGCATGTGCACAATAAATCCCTGCACGTCATAGCGGATGTCGGCAAGCTCTGCTTTTTGTATGAGCTGGGTGTACCATTCGGAGAAATTATCGTGCTTTTTGACGGTTATTCCTTTTTTTGACATAGGAAGAAAAAGTGAGACTGTGTTTATAAACGCTTTGATTTCGTTAGGTTAAACATGGGAATCCTAACCTTGTCTTCGCAGGACAGCTGCTTGCTGGGTCGGTCGCAATCTTTGGGAAGTCTTGTGGGTAAGGTGTCAGTAGATCTGTGTCAAGGATACACATCAATACTCTGCCTTCACACGTATCTGTGGCAGGTGCGCCCAGTGCGTTCGGATCATCCGTGCTTGAAAGCTTTCCATCATTGTTGTAATCAAAGTTGTAATGGGTCATGATGAGGACTCTGTCTCCGAGCTTTGTTGCTGTGGGTGTTCCGCCGCCAAACGATGGTAACTTTATTGAGCCTATGGCGAGTGTTGTTCCTGTCATCATAGCACCGGTCTTCATCTTGATTACAATGCTGTTCCAGTGCTGATGCAGATTGAAGGCTTTGTACGGGTCGACAAGAGCGTCATCGAGATAGACTTGGACTAGGTTGTTATCAAGATTCGTCTTATCAGTTATGATTTGCAGGGCATAGGTCTGGAGAAGGGCATTCTGATACACCCACGTCACCCAGTATTCGTATTGGTGCGGTGTCGGTGTTTCGAAGAGGTTGATCCTGTCATCTGCTATCATTAAGTTGCCTATAATATCATCGGTTTGTGGGTTCTGCGAGACATCAGACTTGAACACCAGCCATTTGTTTGTGTGGAGGATAATGCTCTTTTTTATCGTCTGCAAACGAGTCAGGCTGAGTTTTGTTGTGCATTTTGATGGCGTGCCGGTGCACTGCCAGTTCGCTTCAACTTGGCATGTTGCTGAACAACCATCTCCATTTACAAGGTTGTTGCTCCCCTGATCACACTGCTCGCCTGTTTCAATAACACCGTTGCCGCATGTAGGAGTTGTAGTGATTGCGCCGCATGTTGGATCTGCATCAATACTATATCTGAAATCATTTGCGTTAAAGCACGATCTAATCAAATCAACATTTGAAGCATCGCAGTTCACTTTGCATACCAGTGCTGGATCAGCCGTGCCATCACCGTCAAAGTCCTTTGTGGTTGTTGATGCGGTAAGATATGGTGCGAATCGGAATGGATTTGGGATTGGTTGGCGTTGAGCATTGCCAAATATGCTTGGAGAACCTCTTACAAATGCTTCTGTTACTGAAAGTGCTCCGAGGCATACAGCCTCTGGCGGCAATGACTGTGTTGGTAGCGGGAATGGCACCGTGCATATTGCTTTCGTCGTGCTTGTTCCCGAATCTCCCTTTTGGTCAATCATGCACTGCATTGCCTTAAAAAAGTCTTCATCTTCAACCGTTCCGTCACGATCAAAGTCGCACGGGCGAGCAGTTGGAACTTGCAATGTGCATGTCGTTCGGCCACTCGCTATAAAGTCATGGGCAGCTTGCGTTAGCGCATCGAAATCAGTCTCGGTAAAAGTGCCATCACCATTGATATCAAAGTCGGCATCATTGATGGTCCCATCACGATTCAAGTCACACAGCGATGTTGTTGGCTGCGTGCAGACTGATGGTGTTCCGGTGCAGGTAAACCCAGATTCAACAGCACAGCTTGTGCCTGCAACAGTCCCGCAGCCGTCACCATTGTTTGCATTACCATCATCACATACTTCTCCCAAGTCGATAGTACCATCACCACAGGAACCTATTGTTCCAACTGTACAAACGCCATTTGTACATTGCTCGTTTGTACGCGAATCGCAGGAATTACTCGTACTACATTGTTTTGGTGGAGCAACACCACAATTCTGAGTTATGAGTTTCCCAACCCAGAGTTCTCGAAAATCCAAGATAGTCCCCAACACGCTCCGAAGATTTTGCACAAGTACTGTGTTACTGGATCGCAAGACGATGAAATCTCCAATAGCTTCCCGAACTTGATCGAGATTTGCTATTTTTACACGAATATCATCGCAAGAAAACACCGTTGCATGCCCGTACAAATCAGAACGGGTTGAATTATAAAGTGCAAATATCAGAACAAGAACAACAATGAACAGAACTGCAAGTAAATCAGGCGTAATATTCAGTTTCCTTTTCTTTCTTTCTTTGTGCATCAAGGATTGGGATTGGAATCAGCTGTTACTTCTGCGATCAATGCGCAGTGTTCAGTGCCAGACGCACCATTTGGACCTTGCTTATACATATAGAATTGTAACGGCCTATTGATAATACACCGTAGAATCTCCCAATTTTCTTGAGATCCTCCAGCGTCAATGTACGCAGCCCCATCACTAGATGGGTTAACAATGTCTGCCAGCTTTCCATCGTTGTTATAATCAAAATAATAATGAGTGAGCAGGGGCACTCGTGAACCCAATAAACCGCCAGTAAAACTCCAGCTGGTAAATGTCCCGGATGTTGGTTCTGTATCGACAACCACAATTAAAGTGTTCCAACCAGCAGCGAGATCGAAAACGCTGGGAGTTGTGTCCTGGACGCCATTGACATATAAAGAATGGACACCAGGGATGCCAAACGTACCAGTTACTGTGCTATCTTTAAACACAGAAGCTACATACACATCATACCGTAAATTAATATCTGCATCACCAAACGAGGCTGCATCGCTTGTCTCGGCTGTGATCCCACTAAATCTTGCTGCAAATGTTCCTGAAGTTGCAGGGGGACTATCAGAAGAGAGAACAAGCCATTTGTTTGTGTCTAATCCGTTTGTTGGAAATGCTGCTCTCAATGTTTTCACTGGGTCTGTGTGCGATGCGCTTAATGAGGTGCCTGTGGGTGTAAATGGTATACTACTCACTCTCACCGTACCCGGCGAACTTCCAGTTGTAAATACACACGTGTTTCCCGTAGTGCACCCACTCACGAGAGTCACACCGGTGAGATACCAAGAGATAGTTCCAGTTTCAGGAAGAGTAAGAGTGACTCGCGTACCTGAAGGAAATGCTTCCGTGCAATCAGCACCCGTAGGCGCACCACAGTTTGTTATGCCAACAGGACTAGAAGAAACTGTGACTGTAGTTGCTATGACGGTAAGTGTTGGATTTGTCGTTTCCAACGTACACCCCGGAGAACACCCATCTGAAATTACATTATTCCCATCATCGCATTGCTCCGTTGGACTATTCAAATATCCATCTTGGCAGACATTGTTCTTGCACATCACCGCTGGCGTGGATTCCTTATCAATCACGCAGGCACCATGAGGGGGATTAGGTTTTTTATCCAAAATGCCGTCATCGCATTGCTCACCGGTTTCAGGGATACCGTTGCCGCACAAGGTTGTGGTAGTAGTGGAACATGCCGATTGTATAATAGTACATGTAGTACTACACGAAATTGTTCCTGAAATAAACTTTGAATTATACACGCTACATTGCACTACACCTGTCCCATATGTGCCAAAGTCTGATCCATCACATTGCTCTCCAGCATCTTTGACACCGTTGTTGTTACATGTTTGTGCTGGTGTACCGCACACATTACCAGTGCATGAAACAAATCCACTGCCTTCATTGTTACAATACTGCATGCTGGTGCATAGATAATAATTTCCACTGGCTGTGCAGCCTCCACCGGTAAATGTACGAGGCGTGCAGATGCTGGTTGCAAATCCGACGATATCACGCGGCGCAAGTACTAAAGAGAGCACAACTGCAACTAACGCAATTGCGACAATCGACGCGATGCCTCCTATGGCAAGCTGTTGTGGTTCTACTTTCATGGTGTTGTTACTGGCCCCCATGTACAACTCGATCCAGTGCATGTACAATACTCAACAGTGCCACAGTTCTGACCCGTAGAGCCAGCTGGACAGTTTGATAACCTGTACTGGCCTTGTTGTGCTGCTGTGCATGCTGATGGGAGCGCTGATGTTTGTACATTTACCGTTACAGTTCGTTCATTGTTTGCTGTGCTTTCTGGTGGCGTGCTTGATGCTATTTTTACCTTTATTGTGTGTGCTCCTGTTGTTGCAAAGTTGAGTGCTTGTTGCGGCACAAATGTGACAACAGAGCCTGCCGTGAGGCTGTCTGCTCCACTCATCGTTGCAGTTTCTGTGATTGCAGGTGTTGTTTCTGCATCCTTAAATATCTGGATCGTTGCAGTGCCATCAAATGTTGCTGTTCCCGTGTTTTGAATAGAATACGCGACTTGGAAGTTTGGCGTTGTACTTGGTGTCACCATTTGTGGATTTGTCTGTATACTGGTGATAGTGAGGTCTGGTGCAGTTCCACTTTGAGGAATACACGCGCCATCCAAACAGCCATTTGGACAGGTATAGACTTCTACTTGTCTTACGGGCAGATTACGTGTTGTTGAAAAGCCACAATACGCTTCGTCAAGTGTATTTGCATCACGGCATACATCAACACTTGTGCCTAATTGCAGATTTTCTGGCTGCAATCCTGTTGCACTGCCTTTGGTGAAATAATTTTTTCCACCATCGGTATCGGTACATTGCTGTGCTGCAGGCGTTGTGCAGGGCCCGCTTGTTATCTGTGCATCAGTAAGCGTCGTTCCTTTAATACACACTTCTCTTCCAGTCCATTGCTGTGCTCTGAGATTTTGATTTTGGAATTGTCCTGCTTTGTAATCAGCAATCACTTGTGCAGCTAGTCGTACGTCAGCTTCACTGCCACCTAAGACCGTTACTGTAACCTTATCACCATTTTGCGTGAGCTTGAGTGTTGATTCGCCTGGTTTCAGCATATCGTTGATGCTTGCAGGCATGGTGATGTGCTTGTTCGTATGCAATCCTCTATCTCGGTCTGTAATATGCCCGATCATGATAAAATGTTTAAGATTCTGCGCTACCTCAGCCGTCACTTCATCGGGCGTTTTTGTAGACATAACAGGAATCGTGACACGCGTTGGTACACCATTGTTATCATAATGCATGTTTGCGCCGATGTCGACAGCCGCGAGAGCGTCAACACTTCCTTCTGCAACGATGACACTATCGGTAAACGCTCCATTCGTCACAAACCACTGCGGATACCGTGCCAAATCCAATGGAACAGGCAATGCAACACCCGGATACTTTCTCATATATTCTTTTGCAATTACTTCTGGCGGTACGCTGTTTTTGTTATTCCAAACATAGACCATCCTTTTGCCACTCACCCATGCATAGCCACTTTCAGGACCTCCTTGCACAAAGTAAACATCATAGTCTTGTCCATCAACCGATAGTTTTGCGTTCGTTCCTTCAAGCCCAAATTGACTCTTTGCCAACGCATCCACAACACCGGTTGTTGTTGAATAATCGATAACGAAAGCAATCGTTGACCGAGAAGTTCCATATTCATCATACAATGCCAGATATACAGCGAGAACCGGATTGTTCGCGATCACCGGTACATCTTCTTCCAAATCCATACCCTGCCGCTCTATATTCAAACCACAATAGCTTACATAATGTTTCTGCGTTCCAATATCTGTCTGTATCAACTCACCACAGGGAGGAAGCGTCAGAGCACTTGGATACTTGCCCAGATATGCTTTCACAACGTCCAATGGCTCGGTTGTCTGAGATGGAGTAAAGCGAATACTCATCACATGAGCTTGGTGTTTCCATTCTATCTTTATTTCTCCATTACTCTCTCGGATGAATGCAAACTGCTCAACTGCATTTACGGTTAATCGTATTGTTCCCCATCCATCGTCACTTGAGTGTTTTGCATCAAAAGTCGTTAGTGCGCTTGCATCCGGATAGACGGCAACCGATGCTGTAGTCACTGAATCAGAAGGTGCAGATAAGTATGAAATAAAATATTCATCACCATTAATCCCATTAGTCGTGTAAAAGCGTCCGAAGATTGAATTCGCAACAGGATTAAAAACACCAATCGAATTTTCAATCAAAACATTTGCAAACACCGACGCCGCATCAACTCTAAATGCACCATCAACGGAGGCAGTATCCGGAGTAGGTTTCAGCTTAAGTGCATATCTGCCCGTTTGCTGCGGTGCATTCACCGATGCTGTATACTTCTGTACAAACGCAGAACCTTCCACCACAGGTTCAGGCGCTATCTTCACAAGATTAAGAGTATTTATAACACTTCCCGGCACATCATACACCGTAACCTGCACGCCTTCAGGCACAACAGTGCGTACGCGTGCTTCAAGACGCGCGGACACATCGACGTTTGCTCCCGGTTTCACAATCAAATTTGTCGGCACCAGCGTCACCGTCGCCTTCGTCAAGCTAGTGATTAGTGGCGGTTCTGGGGGAAATCCAACGTGGCGGATGAACGAACTCTCAAGCATCCAGTGATTTGCTGTGTCTATTGTTGTCTGCGGCCCACAGAGCCAGGGGTCATTCTTTGTTTTTCTCCAGCAGGAGAACGCGGCAAAATAGAACGCACCATCGGGCACCGAATTTGCGCTGATGTCGACTGTTGCGGTTCCGGAATGGCGCAGCCAGCGCGCGCTAAATCCGTTGGTCGTGAAGGGCGTACCTACTGCGTCGCCTGTAAGTGGGATTGCCTTCCATGCTCCGTTCTGGCCAACAGAGTAGTCGTAATAGAGCACGGGGTCTAACACTGCATGGGTATAGCCGCTCTCTGCATGGCCATCAACAACGACGGTGAACCTGAGCTTGTCGCTTTCAAAATCGAGGTCAGCGGTGTCGGGCTTGACGTCGAAAACGCGCGCTTTCTGGGCATCATCGACGAAAACATTGAATGGAGATGCATACTTTTCCTCGTGCGCATAAACTGCTTTTCCTACAATATCGCCACTTTCCTCTGTTATCTCTGGTGGTGTAGGCAAATCATCGAAAATATCATCAGGCGTCTCAGCCGGCGTACAGGACAGAAGTGCCAGCGCTGCTATAATCCAGATGTACTTTGTCATACTTTTATCTCAATGTATGCTCTGTTTATCTGATCCTCAGGCCAGCCGACACCGAGCAGCAACGGCTTCAGGATTTCCATGGGATATCCTACCTGAGTGTTAGTTCTGATATAGCTCTTTAAGCTCTCTGGTATTTTTTTGTTTTTTGTCGTGTAGGCGATCACACCAATAATAATAATAATCAGCAGAATGGCTACTCCGACAATGAGTGCTGTCATCCATGATTCTTCTTCGACTGGCAGTGGTGTTGGTGCGCGCGGCTGGTATGGGGTGGGTGCTGGAGCTGGCGTAGGACTTGGTGCGCTCGGTGGTGCTGGTGGTTTTGGTGCTAATCCCCAGTCATCATTGGTGCCTGGCACGGTTCCGCCGCTGCTTCCTCCTCCTGAGCCTCCACTGCCGCCTCTGTTTGCGAATGGGTCGTATGGATCACCTGTGTTGCTACTTCCTCCTCCGGCACCTCCGCTGCCCGTTTCGGCGTCTATATCAAAATTTGGCCTTGGTGGTAGGGATGGTGGTGTAGGCGGTCCTGCGTAGGCTACAAGTGCACTAACCAGTACTAGAAACATAAAAATAGCCACGCTCTTTTTCATTCTGCTGCTGTAAACCTATTTCCATTTAAATATCTTTTGGGCTTTGGTGAAAACCCTTTCTTCGCTCAGCATTGTCAGCGCCTGCTCCGGCTTTCCACGAGCAAAGCCTTCGCGACGGCGCACTGTAATGACAATGGAGGGTTTTCATCCGAGCATTAACACGACTCAACTGCTCTTATCGCATACACTGCAGGCGCAGACTGGCCTGCTTTAGAGAAGTTATAGCATGTCTTTATTTCACCTGCATTGGGATTGCTGCACATGCTTAAATTCAAAAATAGCGTTCGAATCTTTTCTGCTTACCTGATGCCGAACGCAGTCGCACAACATTAATAAGCGGTCCTTTGTTTCTTTCCTTCATGCCATTAAAAGAACCTCAGTCGATGGACGAGTGCGTGTACATGACAAACCGCACCATCGGCGAGAATGGAAGTGTGCGATGCTGGGTGTTTCGGGAGAAGTGCACCTGTGGCAAAGGATCCATGGGCAAGCCGGTGGATGAGAAGACGGGCAAAGTAAAGACACGCGCCAAAGAGTATGCGTGTTCTGAATGTGGGCGTTCCGTTGAAAAAGATGTGTATGAAGATTCATTGACTGCAAATGTTTCTTATACTTGTGACAAGTGCGGGAATTCCGGCGAGTTGCAGCTACCATTCAAACGAAAAAAAGTGAAGCGCTTTGACGAAGAGAAAGGGAAAAATGAGACAGTTGATGCGCTGATGTTTGAGTGCGGGAAGTGCAAGGAGAAGATTTACGTTACGAGGAAGATGAAGTAATCAGCGTGTTGCCGTGCGGTCACCGAGATCTACAAACTTATATCCACCATCTTTATATGCGACTGCTTGTGTAACACGAACATGAAATGGTTCTAGTGCTTTCCTTCCTTGTACCGTGCCTTCTGCTGTAGTGTGTTCGGCATGCGCATCACCGTCCTTCTCGTGGATTTCATGACCTGCGAGGATAGCGCGAATGACTGTTCCGGTTTCACGCGGATCCAGTTTTTTTCCTTCAATGCCGACCATCGCCTGCACTTCTCCGTTCTGTTCTTTTATTTCGTATAGCACAGTTATCGGACCGTAACCAAACTGCAGAGCATGAACACCGTCCTGCATAGGACTCCGAATAAATGTGGATCTGGTCCCATACACGCCGGATGCTGCATCCTGAATGTGCGTCTCTATCTCACGCAGAATGAAATCCGTCATGCGAGTTCCCCGTGCAACAGCTGATGGCACGACTCCCACTGTTATTTTCTCAAGCATTTTATCCTATTTCTGCTTTTCCCTTTATAACTGTTGCGTAACTTTAAAAAGGATAAATTAAATCATGGTGGTTATGCGAGATAAACTCTTAATCACCAGCGCGCTTCCCTATGCAAACGGAAGCATCCATCTGGGCCATTTGGTGGAATACATCCAAACCGACATCATCGTGCGCTTTCTCAAATTGATTGGAAAAGATGTCATCTATATCTGCGCAAGCGATACGCACGGAACGCCTATTGAAGTCAACGCAGCGAAGCTTGGTATGAAGCCGGAAGCATTAGTGAAGAAGTTCAACAAAGAGCACAAGCGCGATTTTGAAAAGTTTTTTGTGCAGTTCGACCATTTCTATACAACCCATTCCAAAGAAAACAAAGAATTGAGCGAGCATTTCTTCACCACGCTCAAAAAGAACGGATATATCTACACAAAAAAAATCAATGTCATCTTCTGCGAACACTGCGCTCGCGTGCTGCCTGACCGGTATGTTCGCGGAACATGCCCTCATTGCGCTACTCTTGACCAATACGGTGATGTGTGCGAAAGCTGCGGCGTTGCACTCAAGGGGATTGATTTAATCGATCCAAAGTGCAGCATCTGCGGCACAACGCCCATCCAGAAAGAAAGCGAGCATTATTTCTTCAAGCTGAGCAGCTTTTCGGGAAAATTGAAAAAGTGGCTTGATGGGAATAAGAACCTGCAGCCTGAAATCAAGAATTATATCGGCGACTGGCTCAAGAAGGGGCTGGAAGACTGGAACATCTCGCGCGATGGGCCTTATTTTGGCTTTAAGATTCCGGGAGAAAAGAAGAAATATTTCTACGTCTGGCTTGATGCGCCCATCGGCTATATCTCTGCAACAAAGCATTATACAAAGAAGTGGAGCAATTATTGGAAACATGGAGAGATTGTTCATTTCATCGGCAAAGACATCATCTATTTCCACTTTTTGTTCTGGCCGGCAATGCTCATGGGAACAGGCTTTGCATTGCCGAGCGACATTGTTGTGCATGGCTTTCTGACGGTGAATGGAGAAAAGATGAGCAAGAGCAGAGGAACATTTTTCACCGCGCAGGATTTTTTGAAATTGTACCCCCCTGAATTTTTGCGTTTTTATTACGCACAGCATCTGAGCAAGAAACTTGCTGATGTTGATCTGGATTTTGAAAACTTCAAGGCATCCATCAATAATAACCTGATTGCCAATGTCGCAAACTTTTGTTACAGAGTTTTGTCGTTTGCAGAGAAAAATTATGGGAAACTTGATGAGATTGCTGATGATGCTGTTGTGAAAGAAATAAGAAAGAAGGTTGAGAATGTGCAGCAGAAATATCATGCATATGACATCAAGGGCGCCATGGAAGAAATTCTGTCCATGTCTGATCTTGGTAATGCGTACTTCCAAAAGAGCGAACCGTGGAAAGATAAAGTTAACGGGAAGAAAGCGGTTGGCCTGGCTGCAAATATTGTGCGTGTATTGATTGTGCTGTTATCGCCAGTGCTGCCTGTGTTTTGCGCTGAAATACAGAAACAAATCGGCGAGAAAGATCTAAAGTGGGATATACGTTTTGACAAGAAGATAACCGTGAAGAAGGCTAAGATCGTGTATCATAAGATTGAGCATCTGCCGGGAAAAATGACGTTTCCATTAAATCTGCGCGTCGGAAAAATTCTATCCGTAAAAGACCATCCAAACGCAGACTCGCTGTACGTCGTTGAGGTTGATGCTGGTGAAAAGAGGCAGCTGGTTGCAGGACTGAAAAAGCATTACCGCAAAGAAGAGCTGAAAGGAAAGCATGTTGTTGTCTGCGTGAACCTGAAGCCTGCAAAAATCCGCGGCGTTGAAAGCAAAGGCATGCTGTTGGCAGCGGAAGATGACACGGGAAAGCTTGCGGTGCTTGAAGCACAGAAAAGCAAGGCAGGCAGCGCTGCGGTTATGGAAGGGTATGAAAATTCAACCGCTGAAATCACATTTGAAGAATTCGTGAAGCTTGGATTGAAGTTCATTGATGGGAAAATTGTATGGAATAATACGCACCTGCATACTGATGCGGAGGATGTGACGGCTGTAGGTGTGTTGAGCGGGGCGGTTGTACGGTAATCCAGGCATTTTCGGGAAACACTGCCTTGGCCGCTCCATTCGGCAGTTTTTCATATTCTTTTCTTTTAAGTTCATTCTCTTTTTTCCCGAATAAAAACTGTCCCTTGGACTCAGAACACTGGCGCAGCCTCACTTCGCAACATATGGCCCTGGCGGCGGTGTTTCCCTTACTTGCGTTGATACTGGTAATTTCAAAACTATTAAATACTCCTACTTCTTTTTCAGCTGAAAGATGGTGATAGGCATGAAAAAGGTACTCCTTGTATTGGTCACATTATTCATTCTTGCAGCATGCGCGCCAGAAAAACCTGAAGTTCAGGCAGAACCTGATGACAAAATTGATGAAGTCATTGAAAAAGTGGGCGAGCTCGTTGATGTCATTACCGAGAAGGAAAGCGTTCCAGAACCAGCGAAGCCTGAGCCAGTGAAGGTTGAAACACCAGCGAAAGCTGAAACACCGACGTCTCGGCGCATTCCTGAGTCCAATCCTATCATAAGGGAAGATGACCTGCCTCAGCCTATCATCAGATTCGGCATGGATGTAGACCCGACAGCACAAGACCCTTACATCGACGTGAGGAAGGGTGCAATACGATCGGACTGGGGACAAGGGAAGATTGCAAATGCGTGGAAATTTGATGGCAGAGACGCTTATATCATCACTTCGCTAACGGAGGTAAAAGCACTTGATCGCTTTACCATTGTTATCTGGGTGAAGCCGGGCGACCTGAAGAAGCGATCACACATCTTCTGGCAGGGCGATGAAAATCTTGCGAACAGAGGTGAGCAGGCAGGCGATGGATGGGGCACTCAGCAGGAAATGCATCTCTCTACCGGCGATGAGCTTGGAAGGAATATGTATGCGAAGGAAAAATTAACGTTTTATCTTGGCGATAACGAGCGAAGCCTTAAGATCACCACCCCAATGAGCAAGATTGACTGGCAGCATGTTGCAATTGTCGTCAAGAATCTGGCTTCTACTCCCACAGCGGAGCTGTACTTTGATGCCCATTCTGTTGGAAAGAGTTCTGCGGATGGGAAAATCGTCCGAGACAAATGGGGCAGGCTGTTCTTTGGAAAGGCGGCAAAAGACGGTCCTCAGGGAGACAGCGACCGGGATTTTGCAGGAATGGTAGACGAGTTTGCAATCTATGATGTTGCGCTCTCTGCAGATGAAATCACGAAACTCTGCAGAAGGCAGAATGGCGGGAAGCTCTGCAATGGGTCGAAGTGATTCAAAAGCTTTTTAAATGATGTAGATTTATCTCTTTCTCATCTTTAAGAGGGGCTTCATGTGAAAAGAGGGCAGGTTACATTGTTTATCATATTTGGCGTACTCGTACTCGGGCTAGTAGCATTGTTCTTTTTTCTTCGCACGACGGTCATCGAAGAGCGCGTGCAGGAAGCTCGGCCAGTGGCCGAAGATGTTCCGACAGAGTTTAACCCTATCAAAGTTTTTACGGAAGACTGTCTGCAGGTTACTGTTGAAGAGGGGCTGATGCGGCTGGGACAGCAGGGAGGTTACATCGATCCTGAGCTCCGCTTTAGCGAGGTTACCCCGACCGATTCCGATGGCATCATGTTTGGCTCAGATGCACGCATTCCCTATTGGTATCACAATGCGCAGCCGAATAATGAGAATGCAATGTTGCTGGTGAAGCGCGTGCCTGCCACTGCAGATATGGAAGATGAGCTGGAGCAGTGGATTGAGCAGGAGCTTGCGGCGTGCTTACTAGGGTACGATGTTTTCCTGAATGAATTTAGCATCGAAGAAGGAGAGACACGCGCGACGGTGAACATACTGCCGGGCATCGTGCGCGTTGCAGTTGAGCATCCACTCAAGGTGCAGTGGCGCGATTCAGAGCGGGAGATGACTCATTTTTATGTTGAGCAGGAGAGCGATATTGTCCGGCTGCATGGGATTGCATCGGAAATTGTTGAGCTGCAGCAGCAGTATTCGTTTCTTGAAGGCAATACGCTGAGTTTGATCGCACTCTTTTCAGATATTGATGATACCAAACTCATGCCCATGACTGCTGCGACGTTTAATCTTGCAAACACGGAAGTGTGGAGCGAGAGTACTTTAAAAGAAAATGTTAAAGAACTACTGATGTATTATGTGCCTCTGATTCGCGTGTTGGGTGCACGGAACTTTTTTGCATATCGATATCCCAGCGGCCCGTATCGCGATGTGAAGCAGCGCATTTATGACGATATGATTCTGCAGCTTGATGGGAATACCGAAGGAGTTGAAGTGCGGTTTAACTATCTGGACTTTTGGGAGCCTTATTTTGATATGAACTGCGAAGGCGATGTGTGCTTGGCGCAAAGCACGGTGACTCCGATTACCATCCCTCCATTGGGGTATTTTGGCATGCAGCGCTACAAAGGCGTGTATGACATCAGCTATCCGGTATTAGTGTCACTTCGTGTTCCTGCGACCGAGGGTGAAGAGGAATATGTCTTTAATTTTGCAATCGAAGCAAACATCCGGAACAACAGGGCAGCATTTGACGGCGTGCTGCCTGATACATTATCTACATTTAAAACAAGTCTTTTGTGCAATGAAAACCAGAGAGCGTCAGGCGATATCACGGTCACGGTGCGCGATGCGCTATCAGGCGGGGAGTTATCTGGCGCCGCGGTGAACTATGTGCTGGGCGATGATGGATGCTCGATCGGCTTGACGGATGAACATGGGGCGGTAGTTGACCAATTACCCTCAGCAGTTGGCGGCGTTGCGCACGGGCTGTACGCTGGTTACCTGGGCGCTGCACGACCGCTTGATCCGGTGCTTGGTGAAGAAGATGCTGTTGACATTGGATTATGGCCGTATAAAGTGATTGAGCTTGGTGTCATGAAGAAGCGCTTTGTGAAATGTAGCCCCACCTGTGTTGCTGACGGTGTTGGTACTCTTGATGCTTCATCTGATGGGGTTGACGGGCCGGATGGCTGGTCGTTCCTTGACGTTGCGATGCCATTGCGCGACACGGAAGAGGCAATTGTTTCATTTGAACGGGTTTCGGAATTTGATGATCCCGTTAGTTTTTCTGCACGGGTGAAGGGCACTGAAACCGCTCAGGTGCGGCTGCCCGCGGGGAAATATAAACTGCTCATTACTCTGCTGCTTGATGAGGAAGTTGTGATCCCACCAAATGAAATTTGTGAGGATGTCAGCACAAGCCCGCTTCCATTCACTGAGGAAGAGGAATGTTTTACCATCCCTGAAATAAGGCTGCAGCCGTTCCCCAACGGCGGATTGCAATGGGATGAAGAGGTGCTTTTGGAGCTCAACCCGGACGATTATTATTCCTCACAAAAACTTACGGTCTATGCGCTGAGCTCGGGTATCGTTGAAACACCTGTCAATGCACGCGAAATCAAAGATCTCAGCCTTATGGGCGGTGTGATTGAATACTCAGATGCCTACAAAGACAACCTGCAGCCAACCTATGAATAATGCAACATACATGAAAAGTGTAGCGATTTTCTTAGTTATGTTAGTTTTAACACTGCCATTTTATTCTGCAAATGCATATGCTTCGCTGCGGGTGACGAAAAATTCGGGTGAGGATAACATCGATGGCTTTGTTGATGCGCAGGGAGATCTCTGGAAACTTGAAGTGGAGGCAGCCATTCCGGGCGAGACAATCACTGCAAGCAGATTGACGATGAATGGCTTTCCGTTCCAAAGCTGTGCGCAAAATCCCGGCGGAGTGTTTGGCTGTGTGTATTCGGTTGATTTTCGAAGTAGAACTATTCCTGAAGCGACCGTGCCCATCGAAGTGAAATTGAACAAGCAGGATGGGACGTTGTCTGATCGGGCAACGGGTAACATTGCGTTCGACGGTAGTGCGCCGCAGATCACTGAGCTGGTTGTTTCACAGAAAGCGCAGGATGTTGAGGTCAAATTCAAGATCAAGGAACGGCCGGATACCTGTGTGGGCATGAAGAAAATCGAATTTTTTGAGGATTTGACGAGTCTGAAAGCGCTTGAGGGGAGTGTGTTGGATGTGAAGATGAGCAACAAATGCGGGGTGAATGATATCACCGAAAGCATGCCGCTGTCTGCTTCGACTGCAACGCGGACAATCAAGGTGGTTGCAACCGACAAGCTTGGTCATGCGCGAACGGTCACGCGCAGCCTGTTCTTTGACGGGCAGGCGCCGGTGATCAATGCGTCTTCGTTCAAAGCAGGCTATTTTGGAAGGTTTGTACCCAGTGGAAATGTCAATGTGCGGCTGTCGATTCAGGCACGGGAGGAGCGCAATACGCTGTTTGGCTTATTGAAAATAGCGTCGCTGAATATTAATGAAGAGGTTGCATGTACGAAGGCTGATGGGGTGTTTACCTGTGTATGGGACATCACTGCGGATTTCTCGCAAAATCCGTCGATTGAGGTCACGGTGCGTGACAGCGGCGGGCGAACGGAGACACGCACATTTACGTCACAATTTACCGTCGATAATACAAAGCCGGTGGCTGATTATTTTGGGACATTGCGGCAGCTGAGCGGCGTGAATTACGCTGGAAAGAATACAACGATTGTCGCGAAATTTACTGAATCTGGAAGCGGGATGGCAAGTGTTGCGGCTGATCTCAGTGAGCTGGGCAATTTCGGCAGGCATCGCACTGCGGATGAGTGTGTGCAAGTCAGCGGGAAGTGGGAATGTTATTGGCGCGGATTGGATGTGATCAGGAAAGGAAGAATATTCCTCGTTGAGGCGAAAGATAAGGTGGGGAATGAAGCAAGCTTGCCTGGTGCTGATATTGTGCTAGACCGGACAGCGCCGGATATTGTTGAGAACAGTCTGGATGTGCAGGTGGTCGTGGAGGCAGCAAGCGATGAGAAATATATTTATCAGAGCGGTGACTGGCTTACAATGGAGTTTGATGTTGTTGAAGCAAATGGGTTGTTTGCTGCAGAGGTTGATGAAACCGATATTGTTGATGATGGCGAGGTAAGGCAGGCAACTTGTGTGTTGAATCAGAGTACAGGTGTGTCTCACTGCACGCATATAACCCATAGGATAAAGTCGGGGCATGCGCTTGCGTCATTTAGCATCCGCGCAGAGGATATGGCAGGCAATTGGGAAGAAGCGGCAAAGCCCATTGAGATTCAGGGAAAAGATACGGAAACAACGCCGACCCATTGGTCGGTGAAGGAAGTCAAATGTTCGCCTGAAGGGCTGGATGTCAATACGATGAAGCTGGTGAACCAGCGTGTGTTCTGCACGGTGGAGTTTCAAACAAGTGCAAACGTTGAGCTGGTTCAAACAAAGCTGTTGCGATGCGACGGCGATGTGGATGCGGTGCAGAACAAATTCATGGTTGCGAATTTCGGCGGCAGCAAGAAGCCGGGGCTGGTGCTGGAATTTAAAGTGCTTGATGAGGAGCAGATTGATGCGCTGTTGGGAGCTGGAGCGAGTACTGGGACTGCAGCTGCGGGCGGGAGTGCGAGTGGAAGCGGAGTGGGAACAACGGCGAGTGCACCAATTGAAGATACAGGGCTTCAATACCGATGTAAGTTTGGATTGTTGACCAAGCGAGGAAACCAAGTCATCCAACAGCGCGAAGAGGAGATGGTTGAGATTACCATCCCATTCTTTGAGACGCCATTTGATAATGAGTTGAGCACGATCGAAGATAAGATAGAAGATGCGAAGGATGACGCTGAAAATGATTTGTGGAAATTGATTGGGACGCTGAGCGAGATATTGAATTGGGTGAAGGTAATATGTAATATGCTCCCTGTATTGAATACGATCATTATTATTTTTGATGTTGTGAATACAGCTCTTGGGAACGAATTACGTCCAATTCCCCTTGCTGAACGTATTGCTGCAGCAAATTGTCACCAGACTGGCCAGACTCAGTATTCACTAAAAAGTATTATTGAGTACTTGGACATCTTGTGCAAGATTGCGAGCTGTCAAACAAGTCAAATATCAGGTGATTGGTATTCGCAGTGGCAGAAGCGTGTGCTCGACACATACAACCAATGGTCGCAGCGGCAGGCGCTGGGAAAAGCTGCGCGAGCGACAAGCCTTACTGATAACTTAGTGATTTCCTCTATTGGCTTATGTCTTCCGGGTGTGGTATTGAATCTTAACAAGTATCGGCAGATCCAGTGCAGATATGTCGGTTGTTTGGAAAGTGATGTGAATGCTGGCGTTGCTACGGTGGAAAGCTGCAGGGAGTTGAGGGATTATCAAGAATGCAAGTATATCTGGGGAGAAATTTTCCAGGTCATACCCTTTGCAGGAGCTGTTGATCAGTTATTGGGCGTTTTAAAATCTATTTTAACCGATCCTGTTGGTGCAGTGAGGATGATCATTGTGCTTGGTTGTGAAACTGCATGGTGCGAGCTTGATGATGACCCCAAGCTGTGGTGCACATTCTTTGGCGTTATCGTGTTTATCATCGATACCATCGATGCGATAGTGTCTTCATTGAACCAGATCGAAACAACAACAAGGGCTGATTACTGCAGCCAGGTGCTGTGATGAAAACTTGGAATAACAGCGAAATCATTGCAGTGGCTGTTGCAGTGATTGTTGGTGAAGCATGATTCATAAGCAATTCTTCCATACACTTGTAAAAGAGAGGAAACTTCAGATTGTTGAACCGAACGCTGACATCGGAAAAGCATATATTTCGCGAGCTCTTGAATCTTTGTCATCTGCAAAAACGCTTCTACATGCAGGGAATTTGAAGGACTCGGTTGCACTTTCCTATTATTCAATGTATCACAGCGTGCTTGCGCTGCTGTTTTGTGTTGGTGTGAAGTGTGAAAACCATACTGCTGCGATCATTCTCCTGAAAGAGCTTTTTGAGATAGACAATGCACAAATAAGCCGCGCTAAAAAAGAGCGTGTGGATAAGCAGTATTATGTTGATTTTACAATCACACACCAAGAGGTTTCTCACGCAATCCAAATCGCTGAAGAATTCATTGCGCAGAACAAGCGTACCATTGATCAACTGAATCATATAAACGCAGAAGATATCCGTCGTTCAGCCGCCAAGCTGCTGGGCGTAAAGTTTAAATAGTCATTGTCACAAATATGTGGCATATGTCACAAATACGTTACAAGGTGAGAATTGTGGAGCTGTTGCTCAGGAAGGAAAACCACGTTCGTGGGCTGGCAAGGGAACTTCATACTAATCAGACTACTGCTGCACGAATGCTTCAGCAGCTCTATGTGGAGAATGTTGTTGATTTCAGGATGGAAGGCAGAAATAAGGTGTTTCATATTAAAAAGAGCATGGAAGCAAAGCAGGCTGCCTACATGGTTGAGGTTCAGCGTTTGCAGGAAGTAATTAAAAAATATCCTCGGCTTTCCTTGCTTGTCGAAATGATCCGGAGAAATCCCAAAATCCATTTGGCTATTATATTCGGGTCGTATGCAAAGGGAACTGCTCATCGTGCTAGTGATATTGACATTTATGTTGAAACAGATAGTTTGAAGCTAAAATCTGCAATAGAGATGCTGGATAGCAAGCTCAGTGTTCAGATTGGCCGCTATGATACGCGAAGCTTGCTCATTAAAGAGATAGAAAAAAATCATTTAATTGTGAAAGGAATAGAGGAATACTACGAGAAGTCCAGCTTTTTTGAGGGAACATGAAAACCTGGAACAGAAGCGAGCTCATTGCAGTGGCTGTGTTAGTTGCAGTGATGGAAAAGCTTATAAATGTATGTATTTTATTTACAACTGTAATCAAAAGGTATACACCATGCTTGAAAACTTATTTACTTCGGGGACGCGGGTGAAGATATTGGGCCTGCTGATGTTTCATCCGGACGAGGAATATCATCTGCGGGGAATAGCTCGGCTTATACAAACCAGTCCTATCTATGTTTCAAAAGAACTTGCTAAGTTAGAAAAAATTAATCTTGTTGTGAGCACAAGGAAAGCGAATCTTCATCTCTATTCCCTTAATCGTGATTGTGTTTTTCTTCATGATTTGAGGCAGATATTTATCAAAACGGATTTTTTGGGAGAATTAGTAAAGAAACAACTTACTGGGAAGGTAAAGTATTGTTTCATCTATGGCTCATTTGCTCAGGGAACTGAGATGAGAGCAAGTGACATAGACTTATTTGTTGTTTCGGATATAAGTGAAGATGAGCTTTTATCGATCGTTCAACAGTTGGAAGAGAAAACGGGACGCGAAGTTAATTATGTGTTATGGAATGAGCGAACGTTTTTTAAGAGGGTGAAAGGGCATCATTTGCTTCGTTCGATAAAGAAAAGCAAGATTATCATGTTAATCGGAGATGAGTATGAGTTCAAAAAAAGAATCCAGTAAGATGTGGGAAACTATTGAGAAAGATGAGAATCTTGTAGGTAATGCTCTCCAATTAGCGAAGAGAGATTTGAAGACTGCGGAGAATGTTTTTAGTGATAAAGATTATGATTGGGCATTTGCCATTAGTTATAATGCAATGCTTCAGGCGGGGCGTGCATTAATGTTTTCTGAAGGCTTTAGGCCGAAAGGTGAATATCAGCACGTTTCCGTTGTCGAGTTTGTACGGATGAGATTTGGTGGTCAATTTGCTGAAAAAATCCTTTTTATGTTTGATAAAATAAGGAAGAAAAGGCACGTTGCTGTTTATGAGCAAGTGAACATTATCAGCAAGGAAGAGGCGGAAAAAGCTCTTATGGTTGCGAAAGAGTTCGTACGAACAGTTGAAGGTCTTTTATGAAAAACTGGAACAGAAGCGAAATCATTGCAGTGGCTGTGTTAGTTGCAGTTATTTTAGGTTTGGCGTATATCGGGATAAATGCGGAGAAGGATTTGGTGGGGAAGGCGGACACTGCCGCTGCCGACCGATTGAGGCGTGCTGTAGATCTTGTTGTTGCGGCTTCGGAGGATTCGATACCTGATGATGATGCTCCTGCTGCCCCTTCAACATCTGGAGGCAGTTCCTCTGTTGAAGTTTATGTTCCGCCTGCTGCTCCTACTGCTGGTGCTTCAGGTGCTTTACCTGGGCCAGGAACTGGTACAACTGGTCTAACGGTTCCGAATGGCTATCATCCGTTTCTTGAAGATAAAGATAAAGATAGTGTAATTGATACGGGCGAGCGCTACATCATGATACCGTTTGGCAAAGGTCGTGTTAAAAAATGGGAGGGTGATACTTTAACCGTTTCTCAAAAAGGTGACAATTCTCAAACACTCCTTTGGACAGTCTCAAACAACGGTCAGACACTTACCGCAAAAGATGAATCTGGAACTTATGTGTATGATTATCGAGGAAAAAATTCAATTTATAGAGCCACTGACCAAAGCGGAAAGGTTACGGCAGTATCTATCCATGCAGACGGCAAGTGGAATAATGTTCCAAAAGAAATGTCACCGCTCATCACACTTGATCCTCATAAGGATTATCTTGTTGCTGGTCCTGATGCTGATAATATTGTTACTGTGACTGAGAGAAGTACCGTCGGTGGAGTAACACGAACGCATGTACTTTCTTATTATCCAAACCTCAAAACAACAGAGGATGTAACAGTGATAACAGGTTCGGCGGCTGCGGGTGCGGCTCCCATAACACGGACAACAATCGTGACACAGTTAGGGGAAGATGGCAATGGCGGCACAGCCACGTGGAGCGGTACGACGATTGAACAGCCGGGAACGCTCGTCATCAAAGATGCGCAGGGCGAGACTTTTAATCTTGATGGCATGGTGTTTGATGATTATACCTTTGCCAATGTTGATAAAACAAAATCGTTTGACATCGAAAGACAAAAGCTGACTGAAGGCGCTTCGGGCGGAGCACACACCGAAACAAGTTTTGCAAAAAATGATTTTGGCGCGGCAGCAGGCGACAGAACAATACAAAAGTTTAATGACAAAAAAAAAGGAACAAGCAGGGAAATATATCACGTTGGCGGGGATTTTTCAAAAACAGATTTTGATAAAGATGGAGCAGCAGTGTCTACAACGCGTGTTGCTGAGCAGCGCGCGGGGATTGCTGGACCATTGGTCTTTGTCTCTTATCATAAAACCGGAAACACGTATCGCCCGGTTTCTGCGCTCCTGCACGATACAAATCGAGACCAGAAGGTAGATCGTGCTGATGCTCTGAAGTTAGGAGTTTCTGATGTGTTATTCTCTCAGGCAGACAAAGATAAAAATGGAGAGATTGACCGCACTGAGATGCAGGGAATACTGAATGAACAAAGTAACACGATTTATTCTCATGATGACATTGATAATGACCGGGTGCCGGATGATATAAAAGCTGAACTCAATGGTGCAGATGACAAAAACCAATACCGCAGATATATCACCGGCCAGTCAGATGCCGCCGTCGTCGGCGACTTCCTTGCTAATTACAACTCCAAACAAGGGATCTCGAACCTTCTCTTCGGAAAAGCGTTTTTAAACGAATGGAGAGAAGAGGTTGATGAAGCATTTGCGCGAACATACCTCGGCGTTGATTACTGGACAAGCGAGATATGCAGCGATGAATTTGACGTTGTGGGAGACAGCGTTGTGGGCATTGAAGCGGCAGAGGGAGTGTTCCAATTCATCGGCACAGCGCAAGCGGAAGTTGCGGGAAGCGTGCCGATGCTGTGTGATGCCAATAAAGAATGCAAAGCAGGAACGTGCAGAAGAAGGGACAATGCATGCGTTGATTCGAACGATAAAGTTATTCTCGAGCATTTCTATAAGATAACGTATGGCGTGCGTGCACCAACCGATGAGCGCTTTACGCCGTATTACGATGAAGATGGGGTGATCAGCTTTAACATTGTTGTGCAGGGAAAAGCAAGAACAGCATCATTGTTCACGCAATTTGTCAATCTGGAGAGTGGGGAGAATGCAGCGAACAAAGC
Source organism: uncultured Methanosarcinales archaeon (assembly GCA_964364045.1). Taxonomy (GTDB): domain Archaea; phylum Nanobdellota; class Nanobdellia; order Woesearchaeales; family JAGLXL01; genus CAYIKL01. The sequence continues at coordinate 6,589 of CAYIKL010000010.1, read as the reverse complement.
GCCCAAGCCATCACCTATCCTGCACTACTCGCCGAACATATATGACGAAGTTTGTTTGGTGTTCGGAAAGAAGCCGGTGGACAGAAAGGGCAAAGATGTGCGCAACATCTGCAATCCCATCGTTCAGGCAACCGGCTCGTTTGAGAATTTCAGGCGCAGCAGCGATGCGCCAAGTGCGTTTGGGAGTGAGCCGCTGTTCAATACGGATTGGTAGATTACGTTTTCAGTAGTTCTCTTGTTTTTATTATACGGACAGTATGCTGCTTCTCAAAGTGTTTGTCGTCTGTCCAAATATATGCGTCTGCTGCCAAAGCAGCTGCTATAAACTGAGTATCATCTGGGTCTATTGCGTCCATTATTCCCTTGGCTTTTTGCATATATAGATTCACACTACTATCACTTATTATGGTCATTTTGCTCATTATTTTGCCCAGCAGATAATCAAATTCGTCCATGCTTAGGTTTGCTCGGCGCATTATTTCCTCTTTGTATTTTGCCACTTCTTTTTTCATAACATTTATTGTTATAAATTCTACGTTCTTTGAGAGAATTATTTTTCTTGACGTTGAGTCCTTGATAAGAGCGGCAATTACTCTGTTCGTGTCCACCACTATTCTCATGTAAAACGCTTTCTCATTTCTGCTTTTATCTTGTGGCCAAGAACTTCTGCATCTCTCTCAGTCAGCCTGCTTTTGGCGAGAATTCTTTCTTCTAATTCAATCTCTTTGAGTTTTCTTTCAAACGCTCTTCGGGCGATCTCGCTCCATTTTAGTTCAGGATGTTTACTGAGCTTGTTATGAAGCGTATCCGGTATCGCTAAAGTTACATTTACCATACTTATGTGTAATATGTGTATATTTATAAAGATTTCGGATTAAGGTAACATTTAAAAGCTTTTGGATACTCTCTCGGCGGCATGGATTACTTCAAAGATTATCTCAACTCATTCAAACTTAAAAGCATGTTTCTCTACACACTTGTAGTCGATGCGCTGACATGGCTGCTGATCGGCGTGATGTTTTACTGGGTGGGCAATAATGTACGAAGCAGGCTGCAGTTGCTTACCGGCGGCATGGCGGCTGATGTGTTCCAGCAGTATTTTCTGTCGCTTTCTCCTGAACAGATACCTATTTTTTCTGCGCAGCTCAAGACGGCGATGATCCAGCTTGCGGGGTTTATTTTCGTGCTTCCCATTGTTGCATTGCTTTTGTATTCACTCAGCCGGGCAATTCTCTGGAATATGCTGCTGAACAGGGAGTTTCATTTCAAGCAGCACTGGAAATGGAACCTGCTGAACATTGTGCTCTTGTTTATTGCTGCCGTGCTGTTTATTGCATTTGTCTTTTTGCAGCTTTTAGCAGCACGTGTACCAGTGCTTTCTTCCCTCCTTGGCTTCCTGCTGGTTGTTGGGTTTGTTGCGCTGATGTTTGTTGCGTATCGTCATTTTGCACACACGAGAAAAGTGTTTGAAAGTATTGGCATGGCTTTTAAAGCTTTCAAGCGGAAAGATTTTTATGTTGTTTTGCTGTTTGGCGCAGTTACCCTCTTCCTTATGCGCTTTGTGCAGTATCCTTTTAGGGAACAGTTGTTTATTTACCCGAATGCCGGGTTGTATGTTTCGCTGCTTATTTTTCTGCTATGGCTTTCGTGGTTTCGAATGTATGTGGTTGCTAGGGTCTAAGTTGTAGCACACCACCGTGGCGCTGATGAGGCTGGGGTTGCGCCCTCCGGGCTGCCGAATAGGGCGTGCGTAGCACGACCGTCAGCCGCCATGAAGGTGGTGTGCTTAAAAGTCCCTCAGTCTGCAGCTTAAACCCATTCCATTACATTTATAAACAAAGAGCGCTTCTTTTCCCCTATTATTTGAGGGGCAGATAGATGGAAAAAAGAGGCCAAATCACTCTGTTTATAGTTATTGGAATACTTCTGATAATTGCGGTCGTTCTTATCATCGTTTATGAAGAGCAGATCACTCTCTCACAAATACTGCCTGATACGCTGTTTCCCCAAAAAACAGGCACGATTGAAAACTTTGTGGAAAGCTGTGCGGATAATGTCGTGCGCGACGGCATGGCGCTGCTGGGCGCACAGGGCGGCTATATCTGGCTTCCTGCAACCATAGAAAACAATCCGCTGTCGTATGTTGATACCGGCCTTAAAGTGCCGTATTGGCATTATCACACAGAAAGCAGGATTCCAACGTTAGAAATCATGGAAGCACACTTATCACGTTATGTCAATGAGAACTTGCGCGGCTGTCTGGATAACTTCGCTGCGTTTAAAGACCAGTACGATATTGTGGAAAAAGGGGATGTTATCACGGAAACGTCGATCAACGATGATGTTGTGCTGTTCAGCATCATGTATCCGTTTGACGTGATTGACAAGGATGGCAAAAAAGTGACTGAACTTGAAAAATTCCATGTTGAATCAGATGTTAAGCTCAAGAGGGTGTTTGAGGTTGCGGAAGCGATCATGCAAAGAGAAGCGGTTGACATGAAATTTGAAAAGATTACAGTTGATCTGCTTGCGCTTGATCCTGACATCCCATTAACCGGCATCGATTTTACCTGTTCACGAAAACGCTGGGCGGTAAGTGATGTTGAGAATAAGATAAATGCATTGCTGCGCAAAAATATTCCCAGCATTCGCGTTGACCACACAAGTTATGAGCCGGTGCCGGAGCAGCAGCCGTATGTGCTCAATCACTATGTATGGCGGGCAACCGAGTTAACATACGATGATGTGCGCGCAGGATTTACGCTTGTTGAGCCCTTCCGCATGAATGTGAGGCCGCGTCATGGCAACACGCTGAGAAGCGGGATGTTGCGGGGGGATGACCTTGCGTCATTCTTATGCATGCAACGATGGAATTTTGTGTATGATCTCAATTATCCTGTTATCGTAAGTGTGGAAGACATCGAGCATAACTTTGTGCTGAACTTTGGCTTTGCAGTGAATGTGAAGGATAATATGGGCAGCAGGGAGCCGATGTTATCTCGCGCGTCTGCGCTTGATTTTGTCGAGACGAGTGAAGAAGCGTATTGCACCAAGATCAACGATGATTTTGCTATGAAAGTAAGAACGTATTCCAACGTGAGTGATCCGCTGTATGGTGATTATAGTGATTTCCTCCCGCAAGTGAACGTTTCGTTTACCTGTATCCGCTATACCTGTGCGATGGGCAAGACAGGCTATCCTGCAGGACGGGTGAAGGCAGAGGCAGTATTGGAAACGCAGTTTCCGTACTGTGCAAATGGCATCATGCGCGCAGCGAAGCCAGGCTATAAGACGGCGGTGCAGTTTGTGACGACCAGTCCAGGCAGAGTGGTGGATATGTATCTCACACCGGTGAAAACGATGAGCAAATATTCAGTCGTGAAGCATGCAGTGTCCAATGGCGCAGTCACTGGAGCAAGAAGGTTGGACAGCGATGAGACTGCGTTTATTACATTGCGCTATGTTGACAACCAGACGATGGTGCATGAAACATCTGGTTCGTATCCTATCGCGTCAGACTTTGTTGCGCAGCCGCTTGAGCTGCTTGGGGAAGCAGATTTCCCGTATCGTGTTGAAGTCTATCTGATGGATGAAAATGCCATTGTTGGCGGCTATACGGGTACGTGGACGCCGAAATGGTCGGAGCTGAAGTTTGCGGAAGCGATTGAGTTCCATGTGGTTGAAGGTGACTTTGAAGGGTTAGGCGATGAATTTGCGCCGGTGATGAGATGAAACACGCGTTGATAGCAGTGGTGAACATCATCTTACTACTCACACTGCCGTTCGCCTCTGCGTTGAGCATATCAAATGTTCATGTCACTGATATCAATGATCGAAGTGCGGTGGTGAAATGGGCAACAGATGAAGAGGCCGGCAGCACGGTGCAGTATGGCAAGACAACACCGGATACGAGCGCGCACAGCTCGTTGTTCACGCGCAATCATTCAGTTGCGCTCACACGCCTTGATGCGTCAAGCTCATACAAGTTCAAAGTGATTTCGGGAAGTGTTGCTAATGACAACAATGGTGCACTGTATTCGTTTGGAACAACAGCAGATGATACGGTTGCGCCGCGGATCGATGTGACTGTTCCTGCATTGACAAATGCGCTGAGGATTGATATTTTTGGCGAGACGGAAGCAGATGTTGTGCTTCGGCTGTTTGTCGGCTCGCTGTTGGAACGGACAGCGGTGAGCAGGAACGGGCGAATAGAATTTACCGATGTGCGGCTGTCGGAAGGAGAGAATACGTTACGCATCGATGCGGTTGATGCTGCGCGGAACACCAACAGCAGGACGTTTACGGTGATGGCGGATGTTTCTGCGCCGAAAATAACCCTTGAAACGATTCCCGGCGTGTCGGAAGAAGATACGGTAAAAGTGAAAGGAACGGTGAGCGAGCGTGCACGAGTTGTTGTTACAGTTAGCGATGAGTCTGTTTTTGATGAAGAAGTTGAAGTGTTTGATGTGAATGCAGCGCTTGACGAAGGAGAAAATGTGATTGTTGTGACTGCAACGGATGCTGCAGGCAATAGTGACCGTTTTGAGCACCGTGTGCTTGTTGATTCATCACCGCCTGATATTCTTGAAGTCATGCCGCTGGATGAAGGGCCATTTTATTATGAGGGACGAGCGACCGATACCGTTCGAGGAAAGACGGAGCCAGGAGCGCGTGTGTATCTCTTTGTTGAATATGGCGGGTTTGGTGCGAGTGCAGCAATTGGCCGAGGAGGTGGCGTGTCGGGCTCACTGGGTCCAGCAGCGCCGAGCGAAGATGATGTTGTTGACAAAGCGCAGTACAAGACGACGGCAGATAGTGAAGGAAACTTCAAGTTTGAGGGCGTGAATTTCCAGCATCCGGGCGGAGCAGAAGCGTTTGCGCCGCGAGAAGTGCCGGCGGGAACAGAAGGAGTAGATACCCATGATATTAATCAGGAAGAGCGCACGGTGCGAGTGTTCATTGTTGTTGTTGACGGTGTCGGGCTGCGCGCAATGCAGGATTATGTTGTTGATATTGGCAGTTGTTTTAGCGGCACATTTGATTTTAGCGTCAAGACGTTGCCGAGCTACCAGTATCCCTCTGCCTTGAGCCCACATCGGCTTGATTCAGGCACCGAAGTCATCTCATTTGTGTTGGACATCAATTACAGCGGGCGTGCAGGGACTAATCGGCTTGATCCGCATGCGACGAGAATCGATGATGATTATTATGAAATCAGCAGTGTTTCGCTGGAGAATGCATGTGGGAAAGCGGATAACGAATTTTTTGAGCGCGATCCTGCGTATCAGTATGCGTGTGAAATAACATCAGGGAGACCTGCAGTAGCGCAGCCGATGAATCCGGAAGGAACGAAATGGTTTTTCCGATATAATTTGGGAGCGACGGATAAGTTTACCAACTTTGAGGAAGATTTTTGGAAGAAATTGGTCAATAACGAGCTGAAATTTCCGTTTAAGGTCAACATTGATTATGAAGAGAAGCTGGTTGGGCGGGAAGGGCATGGTAATTTGCGGCAGACAATGTGCAGGGAAGTAAGTTATTTTGTCGATGTGCCGGTCGATCCGCGACGAGTGTTGCCTGACTTTTTGTTAGAAGATGGGCAGAAGGCCATCAATGACACGCTGAATGTGATTAATGATCTCATGCCGGTGCTTGATGATGTGATCAAGTATGTCGGTATTGGCTGTTTGAGCAGTTTTGGGTTGAGAACAGTCGTGCAGTGGTATCGGCGAGCGGTGCAGGAATGGGAGTTTTTGAAGTGCGACGTTCTCGGTAAAGTTGAAGGAGCGATTGGTGGGGAGGAATGTCCGCTGAAGAATAGAGCTCAGATTGATGCGTGCTTCTATCTCAAAGTAGACGGTAAGTCTCCTTATCCGGCTACTGCGGATACTCCACCTGACAAGCATGGATGTGGGTCGATTGGTGATAATCAGGGCAATGAGCGCAGAGACATGGAACAAAGCGATGTCATCAATAAACATTTTTCAGGAACATTATCAGCATGGAGAAGTGAAACATCGCTGTTTAAGGCGTATCGTTATCTCTGTGATCGGCATTTCTGCAGGGAAGTTCCGGCAAAGTGGACGCAGGAAGTTGGTGTGGGTGAGATAAAGCAGCAGATTTTTGCGCAGCAGCAATGCGCAGCTGAGACGCCAAGTGTCAGTACATTAAGGAGAATAGAGAATTGCTGGGAAGAACTTGGTGAGAAGCAGAAGACAATTACACGCTTTGTTACTGGTCCAGAACAGCTTGCTCCCGGAAATAATGTGTGTTATGAATATATGGGTGCGATATACAGGGTAGAGGGAATCAATTCACCAAGCTGTGGTACGGTCACCGGCGGAGAACACGCGCATCGCCTGGAAAGGATTGATAATCAACAGAATATTCCTGAAATCGGCTCGATAGAGCTCAAACCACGCTATTTGTGTGCAATACGGGTCGACAATACCTATTATACTGCTGATGCGCGCTCATGTACACCTACTCTAGCTGAGAAAGGAGTGTGTGGGAATAGGGCTTCGGCATGTGCCACTAAAGATAGTCCTGCGAATGTTGGCTGGTATCCGTTTGGTCCGCAGCGGGACTG
>CAYIKL010000009.1:0-31057 GCA_964364045.1 uncultured Methanosarcinales archaeon | reverse complement strand
TGCGCTTTGCTTTCGCGTTTCCTTCAGTATCCGCGTTGCAAGCTTCCTTCCTTCTTTTTCATTTATATGCCCCTGCTTGACCATCTCCTTCGCAAGCTTCTCAGCTTTTGTTTTTGTCATGCTTACAATGCCCAATCCAATCAGGGTAGATTTTCTTAACCACTTTTGTACGTTCATCTCAATCACCTCGCGTGCGCTTTCATAAAAAGCGTCCGTTTCATTAACCATAAGCCTAATACGGCTGCAAGCGAAAATCCAAAAAATGAAATGGCAGGAATACCCAAGAGGAATGTTTCGTCCGCGACCTGCATGATGAGTGCTGAGCTGACGGTAATTGCTGCGATCATCAATCCAATGGCGATGTTTCCCGAGCTGTGCTCAAGCTCGACGCGCAAATCGCTGAATTCCTGAGGTGTAAACTCAATGTCAAGCTTTCCCTGGCTGAGATGCTGGAGTGTATTTAATATATAGCGCGGCGTCTTTTCGACAAGACTTTTGTATGTCTCGACTTGCTCTTTCGCTTTCTTTATGATGGCAGTGGGGGAGTGCTGTCTTCTCAGCTCTTCTTCAATCATTGGCGCGGTTTCTTTCAGCAATCTGAAGTTAGGGCTGTAGCGCAAGCCGACCCCTTCCATGGTGATAATCGTTTTGGCAAAGAGGATGAAATCAATGGGCACATCAATGCGATGGCGGTTAATTGTCTCAAGGACATCATTCATCATGAGGCTTATCTTAATGTCTTTGAGCTTTTCAATGTGCAATTGATCAAGAATGTCGCGCAGATCACGTTGCAGCCTGTCTTTGTCGATCATGCTGCCATCCTTCTGGAGCTCGAGCAATGCCTCAGCTGCCTGCTTCTCATTGTTATTTAACGCTGCAACCATAAGATGGAGCACGGTACTGCGAAGCTTCTCGTCAAACCTTCCCACGATGCCAAAGTCAATAAATGCTACCCGATTGCCATGAACAAGTATATTGCCGGGATGGGGATCGGCGTGAAAAATGCCGTGGCTGAGCACCATCTCCATAATCGCTTCATAGCATTTTTTTATAACCCCTCCAATGTTCTTGCCGCTTTCTTTTATTGCCTTTGTGTCATTGATCGACACGCCGGTGATGAACTGCGTTGTCAGAACGCGCTGCGTGGAATACTGCTCAAATACCTTTGGAATAATGACATCACGTGACTCGGAAAAGTTATTCTTTACTATTTTCATGTTCAGCGCTTCGTAGCTGAAGTTGAGCTCTCTCAGCGTCCAGCGCTTAAATTCATCCACCAGCACAGCAAGCGGGAAATCTCTCAGCGTCTTTCTTCGCTCCATCCAGTGGGCGATGAAGTAAATGATTTCCATGTCTTCCCGGATGATCTGCTCGATGCCCGGGCGCTGCACTTTGACTGCAACGATCTCACCAGTTTTTAATCGCGCTTTGTGCACCTGTGCAAGCGATGCGGAGGCAATGGGCTTTTTGTCTATGGAAGCAAACACTTTGTCCGGCGATCGTCCGAACTCGGCTGTTATCACTTTCTTTATTTCGCTAAATGAAACAGGCGGAACAGCATCCTGCATCTTCTCGAATTCGGCGATGTATTCGGGCGGCATGATGTCCGGGCGTAAACTTAAAATTTGGCCGAATTTGACAAAGGTTGGGCCTAAACGCTCAAACGCTTTCCTCAGGTGCACTTCAGGCTTCCATGACTTCTCTTTCTTTTGCAGTGCTGTTTTCCACCGCTTTGAGAATGGGATGTAGTGGTGAAGCTCGGCTTTCTTGATAATGTAACCAAATTCTTCCTCCATGAAGACGGTCAGAATCTCTTTTGCTCTGTGGAGACGGTGGAAATGCATGGTGCCTCTTTTTTATGTTTAGAATGAGACACGTTTAATAAGGTTTTTGGTTTAATTTTCCACTGTTTGTTGCACTTTAAGCAAAATTTTCCATAGCGTCGCATAATCTTATGGTGCTTCGCACAGGATATGCTCCGCAGTTGCTGATTTTTACTTTGGATGTGCATTTACGGCATTTAATGCAGCTTTTGCATAATCCCTGATGTGCTGCAAAATACGTTTATCATCTAATTCCTCTTTCGTAAACCATCTGCATTCGGCTTTTTCTGCGCCTTGATGAATGTGCAATTCATCGGTATCAGAAACAGCAAAGAAGACCAAGGACACATGCTCATGCGTTTGAGTAATGCCATGCCGATTCATGAATGCGGGCGGAATCAGCTCGCGATAGCCTTCGTGCTTGAACAATGGAACAGAGCTGTGCAATCTTATGTCCAAACCGACTTCTTCCTTCACTTCGCGCATTGCAGCTTCGTTTGGATCTTCGCCGAGGTCAATGTGGCCGCCAACGCCCAGCCATTTGTTGTACTTGTCGTGCAGGCGCAGGAGCACTTTGTTTTTGTGCACAACAAAGACTTCAGCGGTAAAATCGATTTTGTAGTTGAGGTGGGGCATGTCCGACAGATATCAAAACGCTCGTATTTTGGAGGATTTGGAATCCATCAGATTCCAAACCTTTTTATAACTTTCCCCTTATTAGTTGTGAAATGGCCGAATTAATCATATGCGAAAAGCCATCTGCAGCGCAAAAGGTAGCTCAAGCTTTAGCAGATGGAAAAGCAGCCAAAAAAAGCAATAAGAAAGTTCCCTATTATGAACTTGAGCATAAAGGGAAGAAAATCATCGTGTGCACAGCTGTCGGCCATCTCTACGGTTTGGCGGAAAAAGACAAGCATGGCTGGACATATCCTGTATTTGAGATTGAATGGAAGCCGACCTATGAGATGTCAAAAGACTCGGATTATGTGAAGGATTATATCATCACCATGAAGAAGCTGAGCAAGGAAGCAGATACCTTTACGCTTGCATGTGATTACGATGTTGAAGGAGAAGTGATCGGATTAAATGCGCTGCGTTTTGCATGCAATAAGAAAGATGGCAACCGCATGAAGTTCTCAACATTGACAAAACCTGATCTCATTGAAGCGTATGACAACAAGTCTGCGCATATCGACTGGGGGCAAGCGAATGCAGGCGAGACACGGCATAAGTTGGATTGGTATTATGGCATCAACCTCAGCAGAGCGTTGACTGCATCGATCAAAGCTGCACAGTCGTTCAAAATCATGAGCATCGGGCGTGTCCAAGGCCCGGCGTTAAAAATGATTGTTGATAGAGAAAAAGAGATCATGGCGTTCAAGCCGGTTCCGTTCTGGCAGGTTCATATGCTTGCACACAAGCATAAAGACTTCGAGGCCTGGCATGTGGAAGGTAAATTCTGGGAGAAGAAAAAAGCAGATGCGGTTTTTGGTGAGGTTAAGGGAGAAAAGAAAGCAAGGGTTGTTTCAGTCAAGCGCACCGAGTTTAGGCAGCTGCCTCCATTTCCATTTGACTTAACGACGCTGCAGACTGAAGCGCATGGCACCATGGGCATCAACCCGAAAGAGACACTTGCGATTGCGCAAAAGCTGTACATCGCGGGTGTCATCTCCTATCCGCGCACTAGCTCGCAGCAATTGACACCAAAGCTTGGGTACAAGAACATTATTACTCTGTTAGGAAAGCAAAAAGAATATCACGAGTTCAGTGCGATGCTGTTCAATAAAACTCTCAATCCTCATAATGGAAAGAAGACCGATCCTGCGCATCCAGCAATTTATCCTACGGGACATGAGCCCAAAGGCTTTGCAGGCAGAGAGCTGAAACTGTATGATTTGATTGTCAAACGATTCTTTGCAACATTTGGCGAGCCGGCAACTCGTGAAAGCATGGTCGTGATGCTTGATGTAAAGAAGGAAGCGTTTAAGGCAGAGGGCAAACGGACGCTTGTTCAGGGCTGGCATGTGTTCTATCATCCCTATTTGCGTGCAAAAGAGGTTGAGCTGCCTGAATTGAAAGAACAGGATATCGTTGATGTCAAGAAGCTTGAGCTGTTGTCGAAAGAAACGCAGCCGCCAAAACGTTACACGCAAAGCAGCATAATCCGGGAATTGGAAAAAAGAAATCTGGGAACGAAAGCGACAAGGGCAGAGATTGTCGATACGCTCTTCAAGCGAGGCTATGCAGATGGGAAACAAATCATGGCGACGACGTTTGGCATCCAGACGGTTGATACACTGGAGAAGTATTCGCCGAAGATTTTGGACGAGGAATTGACGCGGCATTTTGAGGAAGATATGGAACTGATTCGGGAAGGGAAGGAGAAGCCGGAGCAGGTGTTGAAGCAAGCACGGACGGTGTTGATGGAGATCCTTGTTGATTTTAAGAAACATGAAAAGCACATCGGTGGAGAGTTGTTAAAAGCAGTGCAGGAGGCGCGCGATGTTGCGAGCACGGTTGGGCAATGTCATGTGTGCAAGAAAGGGATGCTGAAGATCATCATGAACAAGAAGACGAAGAAGCGTTTTTTGGCATGCGACCAGTATCCGAAGTGCGAGGCGACTTATCCGTTGCCGCAGAATGCGCTAGTGAAACCGACGGAAGGGAGCTGTGTGGTGTGTGGATTTCCTCAGGTGCTGGTGATACGGAAACGAGCGCGACCACAGACACTCTGTGTGAACCCGAACTGCAAGAGTAAAGAGCTGGAGAAGAAGGAGCAGAAAGAAGTTGCTCAGATTGAAGCGGGGAAGCTGGTGATGAAGTGCCCTGAAGAAGGATGCGGCGGGCAGTTAGTTGTTCGGAAGAGCTTCTATGGGCAGTTTTTGGGCTGCAGCAATTACCCGAAGTGCAGGCATACGGAGGGGCTGGATGGGAAGGTGAGTGTAAAAAAAACTGCGCGAGCCGCAAAATAAGTATTTTACTACTTTTAAGTTGCAATTATAGGTATATTTATAAATAACCCGATTTAAGATTGTGTTATGGATGATTGGCTTGATGCTATGGACGACCCGTACAAGGGTAATACAGAACCAGTGTTTGAAGTAGATACTGATCTTGTCAGCCGAATTACTGGCGCTGTTGCTTCAGGTGACCAGCAATTACTTCATCGGTTGAAAGCACGGGAAGTTACACGTGGTGTGAAGGCGGCGGAAACCCGAGATTTCCTTGACTATCTTCGGGCGAATGGTGTCGAAGACAAGGCAGCAGCGCAGTTTGTTCTGAAAGGTGGAACATTGAGCTCATTTGCGCATTATTTTGATGCGATATCTCCAATCGTAGGGGAAGAAACTGCTGCGAATGTTGTTGTCAATGGAAGTGTTATTGATTATAGTCCTTTACAGCTTGAGGAATACACTGAATTACTCTCGCGCGTGGCTGGAAGCGACGTTCCTGTCGAATGTCTATACTCTGCCACTGCGCTCCGCGATTATCTTACCTCAAATTTACGTGAACGTGCGAAACAATCTGACTGCGTGGGTGCTGTAATCAGCATACGTGCTGGCGAAAAGTGGCCTAATTCAGCACCTGACAAAAAAATGCTTGCGGAAATTATAAGAGACCTCGGAAATGCCTATGCGCGATCTGCTGAAAGAAAGGGTTATGATGTCGAGATATCTTTTTCTGAGAAAGAGCTTGTTCTTTCGCTTGATGGCAGGAGCGCATTCAACACCTATGGCGGTGAATCCGGACTTCACTGCTTTACCTTTCGAGCGGAGAAAATAGGGAACACCGGTGATGTTAAAAAGAAAGGTTATCTGAGTGTTCATGTTGCTCCAATTGAGCCCTGTCCTCACTATGAAATTTTTGGAAACGATATAGAAGAAGACCCATTGTCTGCAAGTACACCTGGTGGCCAAAACGCGAACAAAGTTGAAACTGGAGTCCGCCTGACACATACGCCGACCGGCATCACTGCAGTATCCAGAAGATTTCGAAGCAGAGCACTGAATCGTACACGAGCGATGAAGGTACTTACTGCGCGTGTTCTCGATGAACAAAGAACGCCGGACACTTCAGTGCGATCGAATGGACATACCTACATACGCTCTTATTGGCTTGAGGGGCAGAATAGGATTATTGACCATAAAACTGAAACAAAAGTCATGGATGTTACCCGATTTTTTGAGGGCGACATGGACGAGTTCCTCACTTCATCGCCAAAGAAAGACTTATAAACTATCCCAAAATCATCATTCTTAAAAATAGAGGGGATTAAGGGACGTTTATGACTAAAATTAATAAGCTTGTCATGCAGGGATTTAAAAGCTTTGCAGATAAGACGGAGCTTGTGTTTGGCAATACAGTTAACTGTGTTCTGGGGCCAAATGGGAACGGCAAGTCGAATATTCTCGATGCGCTATGCTTCGTTTTGGGCAGGGCGAGCAGCAAGAGCATGCGCGCAGAAAAAACCGCTCATCTTATCTTTGATGGCGGCAAGAAGAAAAAGCCTGCGGAAAAAGGGCAGGTAGATATTTATTTTGACAACAGCAGCAAGATATTCCCGCTCGGTTCAGATGAAATTAAAGTAAGCCGGATCATTAAAAAAAACGGGCAAAGCAAGTATAAAATAAACGACAAGACACATACCCGAAACGAAGTGTTAGACTTGTTAAGCGCTGCGCGCATCGACCCTAATGGCTACAATATCATTCTGCAGGGTGACATCACCCGGTTTGTCGAGATGTCGTCGTTAGAGAGACGGCAAATTGTTGAAGAGATCAGCGGCATATCAGTGTATGAAGAACGAAGGCATCAGGCGGTGTTAGAGCTTGAGAAAGTGGAGCAGAAGCTGAATGATGCAGATATCATTATGAAAGAACGAAGGACTCACCTGAACGAGTTGAAAAAAGACCGGGATCAGGCGCTGCGTTTTAAGGAATTAAAGGAAGGGATTGATTCAAACCGGGCAACCTATCTGCATATCCAGGCAAAACGGAAAGAGGAGGTGCAGGAGAAGTTTGACACGGACATTGCTGGACTCCAGGAAAAGCTGACCAAGGCGGAAGAGCAAGTCAATGGCTATAAGAAAATTATTCAGGAGAAGAAAGATGGCATCGATGCCATCAATAAGGAAATCGAGCAGAAGGGCGAGGTTGAGCAACTGAAGTTGAGCAAGGAGATAGAAAATGCGCGCGTTGAGCTGGAAAAGCAAAAAGCACGCGTGGTCATGGTGAAGGATGCAATTGCAAAGATTCATCAGCGCAAGCAAGGCTTAGAAAAGAGCACGAAAGAGCTTGAGCAGCAGATGAGCGATATGGATGCGAAGCGAAAGTCATTACTAAAGCAGAAAGATGAAAAGGAAAAAGAGTTAGTTTCTATTGCACAAAAGATAGATTCTTTCAAAAAGAAGAATAAGATTGATGCATTAGGCGATATCGAACGCGACATTGAAGGAGTGGATAAAGAAGTCGAGCAGAAGCAGGAAGAAATACAAAAGCTGCGGCAGGAACAGCAGGAAATGTTGCGTGAAAAAGATAGGTTAGATTATCAGCTGCAATCTATCGATGAGATGGTCAAGAAAGTTGCGCAGGTGGAGAAGGAAAACAAGAGCCAGATTGGAGAGTTAAAGAAGAAAAAAGAGAAGTTTGCGGCGCTTACTGCTGAGCTCAATAAATCGCTTGATGCAGACAGCTCGCTCTCGGCAGGCATTGGTGATATCAGAAAGAGCCTGCATGCGCTGGAAGAAGAGCGCGCCAAGCTTCAGGCGCGGCAAGTATCAACGCAGGAACGGTTGGGCGGAAACATTGCGGTCAAGAAGATTGTTAGTTTGAAGAAACCGGGCATTTATGGCACGATCGCAGAGCTTGGGAAAGTCACTAAGAAATATTCACTCGCGCTTGAAATGGCCGCAGGCAGCAGGCTGCAGAGCATTGTGGTACAGGATGATAAGGTTGCGGCAGACTGCATAAAGTATCTCCGGGAAAACAAGTTTGGCGCTGCAACATTCATTCCTTTAAACAAGATAAAAGCGCCGCAGGTGAAAGAAGAGGTAAAAGTGTTGAAGAAACAGCCGGGCGTTCATGATTTCTGTGTTGATATAATCCAGTTTGACCGCAAGTTCCAGAAAGCGTTTGAGTATGTGTTTGCAGATACGTTAGTGGTGGATGACATTGATGTTGCGCGGAAGATCGGCATTGGAAATGCACGCATGGTCACGCTTCAGGGAGATCTAGCAGACCACAGCGGCGTGATGCGCGGCGGCTATCATCATCGGAAGAATGTGTCGAGCTTTTCGGAAGTTGACGTTGAAGATGAGCTGCATGAGGCGGAACGCAAACTTGGATCATTAAGCAACACGTTAAGCAGGTTGTCGAAAGAGAAGACAGTCAATGAAGAGCGGATCATGGCGCTGCGCAGGGAAAAGCTCGAGCTTGAAGGCGAGATTGTACGAGCAGAAAAGTCACTGCATTTAGGCAGCAGCGATTTAGATGCCACCCAGCAGCAGAAAGGCGAGCTCAGCTCGCGGCTTGAGGGTGTTACGGGAAAACTGAAAGCGACTGAGAATACACTTCGTGGATTGAATACCGAGCTTGCACAGAAAAAAAGCATGAAAGAACAGTTAAAGCTGAAGGTGAGCCAGCTGCGCAATCCCCGGCTGTTGGCAGAGTTAACTGCATTTGATGAGGCACGGCAAAAAGTGAAGGAAGAATCACTTGGCATACAAAATGAAATTAATACTCTTGAGCTGCAGGCAAAGAGCATGCTGTTGCCGGAGAAGGAGAAGATTCAGCAGCTGGTGAAAGGGCATGATAAAGAGCACAGTGCTTTTGTTTCTGAGTTGGCAGCATTAAGTGAACGCATTAAATCAGGGGAAGGGGGGTTAAAAGAGAAAGAGCACAAACAAAAGAAATTCTTTAGTGCGTATAAAGATTTATTCCATACACGTGACCAGCTCAATAGTGAGGTTGGTGCTGGGGAGGATAAGGTTGAGTCGGTGCGCGAAAGCAGCAGGCGATCTGAAATCGAGCTCAACAATCTCAGCCTGAAGCGCGCAGCTGTTGTTTCTGAATTATCGGGATTGCAGGCGCAGCTTGAACCGCTGAAGCATGCGAAACTGTTGAAAGGAAAAGATGAAGAAGAGTTGAAGGCAGAGATAGGAAAGTTTGAGCGTTTGCTGGCATTAATGAGTGCAGTGAATATGAAAGCGCTTGAGGTGTATGAGCAGGTTGAGGTTGAGTATGGCAAACTGATTGAGAAGAAAGAGACACTGCTCAAGGAAAAGCAGGATGTTGTTGGGTTGATGGATGAGATTGAGAGCAAAAAGAAAGATCAGTTCATGAAGACCTTTGACGAGATCAACAAGAATTTTGATGAAAAGTTTGTATCCCTTACCAAGAAAGGGCGGGCATACCTGCATCTGGAGAATGCGCAAAAGCCATTTGATGCTGGAATGGATATCAGAATAAAGATTGCAGGAAAAAGATATATGGATATTCGCTCGTTAAGCGGCGGCGAGAAAACCATGACTGCGCTTGCGTTTTATTTTGCTGTGCAGGAGCATGAGCCGCACAGTTTCTATCTCATGGATGAAGTTGATGCTGCATTGGACAAGCATAACAGTGAACGGCTAGCGCAATTGATCAAGCAGTACTGCAAGAATGCGCAGTATATTGTTATTTCGCATAATGATGCGCTCATATCTGAAAGTGATCAACTCTATGGTGTGAGCATGGATGAGATTGGTGTGAGCAAGGTGGTGAGTTTGAAGATTTGATCTCAGGAATTTCTTCATCAAAAGGGTTGTAGAAGCATTATAAAGAAGCATCAGAAGCATTTGTGTTGCTAGAGCGTAATTAATCCCTTTCCAGCACTTCTTTCATCTTTCTTACCGTATTGTCCCAGGAGAATGTCATGGCGGTTCCGCGGGCGTTCTCGCCCATCTTCTGCAGCAGTTCGGGATTTCTTAACAGCTTCTTTAACTGGAGCACCAGGTTGTATGCATTTCCTTTGGGAAAATGCAGGCCATTGTAATCTTTTCTGACGTACTCTGTCAGAAAGCCTACCTTTGTCGTGATGACGGGGATGCTGCACGCCATTGCCTCTAATGTTGCAAGAGAGGTTGTTTCAGTCAGACTGGGCATGACAAAGATGTCCATTGCGTGATAGTATTGCACAACATCTTTCTGAAAACCAGGAAGAATGACATTCTTTTCATCCGTAAAGATGTCCATATCCGTTCCACTGCCCACGATGAGCAGCTTGACGTTGTATCGCTCACGGATGCGCCTAAATGCTTCCAATAACACGCTGATGTTCTTCTCTTTTGAAACACGGCCGACATAGCCAACGACGGTGCAGTTTGGATCGATGTTCAGTTTCTGCTTCGCTTCGCATTTATTTTCAGTCGGCTTAAACTTTTCGACATCAACGCCCAGCTGCACGACTTCTTTTTTTGCGGTGATACCCAGCGCATCAAGCTCGTCAATGTAATTACGATAAGGGACAAGCAGCGTATCACATCTATTATACCAATATATCATGAACTTTTTTAAGACTATGGTGGAACAGCGGGCAAGCCGTGAGATGTTGTTTTTGTACAGCTCCCAGACATTGGTGTGGATATAATACACTGTTTTCTTCTTGTATTTCCTGCCGTAGTATATTGCTACCACACTGATCAGCGCAGGGCCCTGGATAAAAATCGTGTCGGCAGCTTTCACTGCATTGCGAATTTTTTTGAAGTTGCCATAGGAGATGCGCATCAATGGGTAGCCGAGAAGTTTTAACACGCGCGATAGTTTTAATTTCACTTCCGGATAGCTCCATTCGGTGCCAAAGTTAGGCGCAAGCATGGTGATGTCCAAGCTTTGTGCAAGGCGCGGCACAATCTCTTTCAGCACGCTGGTGATGCCATCTATCTTCGGGAAGTAGGTGTCGGTGGTGAGGAGTATTTTTTTCATTTGGCCTTGTAAAAGCTTTCAGCAAAGCGTGCGCCGATGTGCAGCCCATTTTTAAAGTCGCGGGAAAACAATCCCCCAACAAGGATGGCAAGTGCAGCCCACTGGCTTTTGAAATGCTTGATCGCCTGCAGCTTTTTTGAATGCGTTGCTGAGGTGTCGACATACATCTTGGGCAGATGGCTTTTTTTGAGCGAAAATGGGTTCCAGATGGAAAAAAGGTATATCTCGGGATTTATCTTTGCCTCTTTCACCAAATCCATGGTAATGCTGTAGGCAGACTTATGATCAGGATGGGGGTCTTCATTGTTGTGGGTGAAAATCTTTTCAGGTTTTTCTTTTTTGATGATTGCTAGAACCTCTTTTTTTACTGCTTGGATGTCATTCCTAAAATGGCCTTCTTTTAAATCGAAGAAGGTTGACGTGCACCCGACAACATCATCTGCATGGTAGGTTTCCTTTGAGCGCATCTCTTTTGTGATGTGCGCTTTCAGCCATGGATGGGTCTTTTCGCCGTAGGAGAGGATGATCACATGGACCTGTTTTCCCTCTTCCGCGTATTTTGCAATTGTTCCGCCTGCGCCAAGGATGTGGTCGTCTGAGTGCGCGCAGATGAATAAGATGTTTTCTTTTGGCATAGGGAGTTAAGCGCGGTGTGGTTTAAATAGGTTGCTAGAAGTGTGTTCAACTAATACGCTCCACGGTGAATCCATCTCTTTGAAGTAACGTTACATATCCCCTGTCGGTAACTATATGTCCAACTCCAGTCACTATCAGGATATTCCCTTTCTCAAGAGGCTCCTTTGTTCGTTTATACCACAGCGCTGTCCGTGCATGATGTACATTATTAATGCGTTCCCCCGCATGGCGTTCCCCCGGATCCAGCATTCTCTCTACATCTGCAATGGTCACTGCCTCGCTCCCGCTGTTTGGAAATGTTCCACGGGCGACATGCCTGACCGTGTCAAGCAACAATGCTTTTTGTGCCTCAAGGCTTACACTATCCTGCAATCGCACATAGTCGCCGGGCAAATCCACCGCTTCGATGTCTTTACCCATTTCGCGCGCGTATGCTAGAAGGACATGATCAAATATCTCAGTTGCTTCAATCTTCTTGCCATGTTGCCGTCGCTCGTACGCGTCTATGAATCTTGTCAGTTGCGGAATCTGCTGTCCCATTTCAACGTAGTCTTGCGGCAGTGTGTGTAGATGCTGCGCGACGAGCAGTCTTTCGTAAATCTGTTGTAGACGCTCTTTTGCGCGGTCGTACCTGTCCCTTTCTTTGTCGCTTCCTATGGAAGCTGCCGTGAGCTCGAGGTCCCACAACTTTCTTTTTGAGATAGGTCTTCGAACCTGCTGCTCCGTTAAAATTCCATGATATGCTTCAGTAAAGAATGCGTAAACTTCTTTTCGTTCTGCATCGCTTAGTAATGTATCAATAGTCTGTCCATTCGGAAGCAACTTCTGTTCTTCCTTCAGCGCTGTTTCTGATGTATGTTCAAAGTAGATTTTATCGGCATTTCGGAGGTATGGTTTGCACGCTTGTGCGACATGTCCAAGGTCCCTAAAGTGCACTGTTCCGATTAAATGAGAAATTGCTTGATCCTTTTTCGCTTTCCAGACGAAAGGTGAGGTTGGCATTTTATCGGCAGCCTTGTGTTCTATTTATAAAGGTTTAGTCGAATTTTTTCAAGAAAGAAATGCGCAGGCCGGGACTTTCGTGATATCATTCGAACCCGGATAGTCGCCTTGGAAGGGCGAAGTCATAGCCGTTAGACCACCTGCGCATGACAGAGAAAAAAAGAGGTTTGTTTATAAAAGTAGCGTACATTTAAATAATCTATTTCCTTACCTTTTTTTATGGATTTTGTTGAACAGTCACGGGCTTTGAGATCGGAATATCTCAGTCCACTGGTCAAGCCGCTTCAAAAACTTGGGATTACGGCAAACCACCTCACTGCATTGTCGTTTGTTTTTGGATTAGCTGCTGTTTGGTTTTTATTCAGCAATCATATGTATTTTGTTTTGTTTGGAGCATTGCATCTGTTGGCTGATGCATTTGATGGGGTGCTCGCGCGTGCAACAAAAACAACATTATTTGGACGGCATTTCGATACATTCAGCGACAATATTCTTGTTGTGCTCATCATGATCAAATCATATGTTATATTTGACCATTCATTTTACGCGATTACCGCTCTCCTGTATGCAGTGATGCTTGCAGTGTATTTCATTTCAAAAGCACCGGCACTGTTTACACGGACAATTACTTTTATAGGATATTTTCTGAACTTGTTTGCATTGTGTGCGGCTGTTGTTGCTGTTGTTACAGTAATTGGGCTTTTGCGACAAGTCTACCACTTTACTTTCTTCAAGCCTAAGAAAAAGCCAATGTAATTAGTCGTGTAATGCAAGACTGGTGCGAGAATGAACAATGTGATGATTATGTTGAATGGGGGCAAATATAAAAGGGCAATAAAGAGCAGTGCTCCGGCGACATAATCGATCTGGTCAAACGGGAACCAATGCGCGCCTTCTTTTTTTCCCAGGCGACGCTTGAAAAAGCTTTTTATCAAATCCCCTATGATGGCACCGCTTGCAAGAAGGAAGCCAAAGAACAGTGACTGTTGCGTGTAATCGATAAGAACAGGCTGGAATGAGAGATGCTGCTGGACATAGAACACCAATGTCCCAAAGAGCGCTCCATACAGCAGACCTCCCCATGTCTTGTTTTTGCCAAATAAGCGCTGATGTACACACTGTGGGAATATGTTTATCTTTCTGAAAATGACGGGTGCAATATTTGACGCATATGCGGGGAGGAAGAAATACAATGCTTGGAGGATGACCATCGCTGTTCCTATGTTATCGTTATTTAAAGCTCTTTCCGTTTCCACCGTGATGCTACCCTTTTACCATGCTCTCTCATTTTTTGTGCAGTTTTAGCGCGGTATTCTTTGTATTTGTGGGTGATGAGCTTGTAGCCTTCCATTCCAGCGAGATAAATGCCCCAGAGCATCAGAAACCAGGAGAATATGTACACAATAGCCATGCTTTGCACCAATGCTTGGCTTGGAAAAAGCATGATCGGGATCCATACGAGTTTTCCTATGATGAAGGAGGCGACAATCGCAATCATGCCCAGAGCAAATCTTCTTGTTACCTGCTGCTTTGTTTCCATGGGTGAATATTGTTTTTGGGTTATATAATGGTTTTGTCGCAAAACTTTATAAATCTCTTATTTTTCGGGGAGACATATGCCCTCGTAGCTTAGCCGGTAGAGCGTGTGGCTGTTATCGTTCAGCAGGCACCACAAGGTCGGCAGTTCGAGTCTGCCCGAGGGCGTTTTATTTTCGCATAACATTTAAAAACACTTTAGAATCCCACTAGATCACGGCCCCGTAGCTTAGCCTGGTGGAGCGCACGACTGATAACGTCATGCGGACATCGTGAGGTCCCCAGTTCAAATCTGGGCGGGGCCATTTTCTTTGACATGTCTTTCAAACACCCATAATCTTTAAATATCAGTATCATTTTTGAATACTCAAAGTATACTGCCATTTCATAATGGTTAAACGGGGGGATTTAGAATGAAGAAGGTGATATTTGCGTTATTAGTCGTTGTTGTTCTTTCTGGATGCATTCAGCAGGTAGAAAAAAAAGAAGAGATTGACCTTATTAAAGAATTGCAGGAAATTGAAAAACAGCTGGAAGTAATTGAGGGAAATGCTACGGAACCTGCTGAGCTTACCGAAGAAGCTACTGAAACAGTCGCCATGGATGAGATTGATATTGACACTTCAACATTGCAGCGCATTGAAGTAGAAGAAACATATTTTGTCGATCTTCATGTTGAGGCTGAGGATGCCGATGAAGACAAGCTGACGTATTCGTTCTCACCACCGCTTGCTGAAGATGGAACTTGGAGAACTAATTACAGCGATGCGGGTGAGTATATCATTACCATTGCTGCAAGTGACGGAGAAAATACAGTAGAACAAAACATATTGCTTGTCGTGAAAAAGAAAAATGTTCCTCCGGTTATCGAGAATGTGCCATTGCGGCTTGAGGCAGACGAAGGGGCTGTCATCCAGCTTGAGCCGCGTGTCAGTGATGCAAATAAAGATTCGGTCACTGTCACCTACTCCGCGCCATTTGGCGAAGATGGCAGATGGACAACAGATCATACCAGCGCTGGGGAATATGATGTCGCGGTTACCGCAAATGATGGTGAGGCTGAATCCGCTGCACGTGTCACCCTTGTTGTTACCAATGTGAATGTACCTCCAGAAGTCACTGGGCTCGAAGAGGAACTAGTCGTGAAAGAGGGCGAGACCGTGACGCTTCAGCCCGTGGTGAGCGATCTGGACAATGACAAGGTTGAAGTGAGCATCTCAGATCCTGTTGGCGATGACGGTGTGTGGGAGACCAGTTTTACGGATAACGGGAGTTATGTGGTCACTGTTGCAGCGAGCGATGGCAAGGACACCGTAAGCAAGGAAGTAAAGATAACAGTGAATGATGTGAATGTCCCGCCGAGAATCATTAGCATCAAGCAGGGTTAGTTTTTTATGGCACTGCGAGAAAGGGAATGGGTGAGTGTATCTATCATCTTTCTTCTTTTGACTCTCGCAGTTTCTTCAGCAGTGACACTGGAATACAACGAAGGCGAGCTTGTTAAGCTTGCGCCTGAAGCTGAGGATATTGATGGCGATCCGATCAAATTTGTTTATTCCTCGCCATTGAACCAGAGCGGAGAGTGGCAAACAACATATGATGACGCTGGGACGCATGTGACAACTGTTTCTGCTTTTGATGGGAAGGATTACACGGAAGAAGAAGTGATTATTGTTGTCCATAATGTGAACAGAGCGTCGGAACTAGCAGTTAAAGATGTTACGGCTGTGGAAGGGGAACTTGTTGATGTTCAGCCAAAGGTACACGATCTGGATAATGACGATATCACTCTTACTTTTTCTTCTCCATTAGACAACAATGGGCGCTGGCAGACAGGCTTTGATGATGCTGGAAGGTATGATATTACAGTTACCGCACATGATGGCGAAGCTCAGGTTGAGGAGGTGTTTACCCTTATCATTGAGAACAAGAATCGTGCGCCAACCATCATTGCTGCATTTCCCGATGGTGACAAGCAGCGCATGAGAGAAAACGAGGAGCTCAGCTTTCTTGCGGAAGCGCGCGATCCTGATGGCGATGTGCTGCGCTATACTTGGTTTGTTGATGATAAAGAGGCAGTTGATGGAGATGAATTTACTTACATCACTGATTATGACGGTGCAGGGACATACACCGTTTCTGTCATGGTAAGCGATGGGAATGAGACTGTACGTGAAGAATGGAGCGTTGAGGTTCAGAATGTCAATCGCGCACCCTCTCTCCAGCTTGAGGCTGTCCGCATTAATGAAGGCGAGCTGTTTGCTTTAGAGCTGCCCGAAAAAGATGTGGATGGGGATAAGTTGAGTTATACTATCGATGAGCCGGTGGGAAATGACGGCAAGTGGCAGACAAGCTTTGAAGACGCGGGCGTGCATACCATAGAGGTTGTTGCAAGCGACGGCGAGCTGAGCGAAAGGAAAACGATAGCTATTACCGTCATTGATGTTGACCGGGCGCCTGAGTTTGCTGGATTAGAGGATGTTACACTCAATGAGAACGAAGAGTTGGATGTGCTTTTCAGCGTTGCTGATCCAGATGGCGATGCCCTCCGTTTTTCGGCCGAAGGGCTCGAAGGAGCTGTTGTTGGAGATTTCGAGCTTACGTGGAATGTTGGGTATGACTTTATACAACTCCCTAAACATTTTTTTGCACGCTTGCTGAGCAGGCTGCGGGTTGATCATTTTGTGTACAAGCCACGACGCACAATGGAGGTGTTGGTGAGCGCGTGTGGGAAAGAAAAATGCAGCAACCAGAGCTTTGCTGTGGTCGTGCAGAATGTTAATCGCGAGCCTGTTATGGAGCGTTTGGAGAATGTGGTTGTTCGTGAAGGTGATGAGGTTGTTCTTGAGCCGAAAGCGTCTGATCCTGATAATGATTACATCAAATTTAGCTTTAGCGAGCCGTTTGGATTTGGGAAGTGGAAACCTGATTTTGAAGATGCGGGCGTCTATCCTGTTACCGTTACGGCGCATGATGGTGAAACCGGTATCGAGCAGAACTTGACGGTTACCGTAGAGAATATAAACAGGGTGCCAGAATTTGGGCGCCTTGCGGATGCGTTTGTCCGTGAAAACGAGACATTGTCGTTTGTGGTTCCTGTTTCTGATCCGGACGGAGATAATCTTACCTTAATCGCAGAGAATCTGCCCGTTGGAGCAGCGTTCAGCGATGGTGTTTTCAGCTGGACACCTGATTATGACGTTGCTCAGGAAGAGTTCTTGGTGACATTTGGAGCAATCGATAATGCTGTTTCGAATGAGAGTGTTATCGTCAAGAAAACGGCGATGATTACGGTACAGGATGCCAACCGCGCGCCGGTGATACGTGCTATTACTCCCAATGCAACCAGCATTGCGCTTGCGGGGCAGCCGGTTGTTTTTAAGGTAAATGCATTCGATCCTGATGGTGATGATCTGAAGTACACGATGAAATTTGGGTTTTTCGACCGCGTTCAAGGGCATAGTGCAGTCAAGAGAAGATTCTCTTCTGTGGGTGAACAAGAAGTTACTGTTGTGGTGAGTGATGGAAAAGATGCAGTTGAACAGACATGGAAATTACGCGTTGGACGACTAAGAAGAAAGTCGTAGCATTTATAAACTAATTACTCACGTTTATTTTGATGAAGATAACCCAGCGAAGCTCGCATCCTGCTATTGACCTGGCGCTTGATACTCTTGAAAGTGGCAAGCAGGCGCTGGTGTTTGTGGACACCAAAAGCAGCGCGGAGAAGACTGCAGAAGATATTGCTCGTGCGGTACGAGGAGTGCAGAACGAGGAGCTTCTTGGACTTTCTCAAAAAATATACCGTGCTCTGCCTTCTCCAACAAAGCAATGCAAACGGCTTGCCATCAGCGTGAAAAAAGGCATTGCGTTCCATCATGCGGGTTTAGTTGCAAAGCAGCGTGAGCTGATTGAATATGGGTTTCGGAATGGAATGGTGAAAATCATCTGTGCAACGCCAACACTTGCGTATGGTGTCGACACGCCTGCATTCCGTGTCATTCTCAAAAGCCTGAAACGATATAGCGGCAAATGGGGAGCTGACTGGATTCCCGTGTTAGAGTACCATCAAATGGCAGGACGAGCAGGCAGGCCAAACTTTCATGACACGCACGGCGAGGCAATCGCATTGGCAAAAAGCAGTATCGAGCATGATGAGATTCATGCCCGTTATGTGATGGGTGAGCCAGAAGAGGTGTTCAGTAAGCTTGCAGTCGAGCCGGTGCTGAGGACATATGTGTTAAGTCTTATCGCAACGGACTTTGCACGCACCAAGAAGCAGTTGATTGACTTTTTTTCGCGCACATTCTGGGCGCATCAGTATAAAGATATGCTGCAGCTTGAGCGGGTGATTGATAAAGTGCTTCATTTGCTTGAAAGGTGGGAATTTGTTGAACTCAAACAGGATTTTGTTTCTGCTGCTGATATGGACGAAGAGCCTGTTGTTGCAACGTTGCTGGGCAGAAGGGTTGCGCAGCTGTATATAGATCCTTTTACGGCACAGTATCTGATCAAAGGGCTGCGAAAGAAGTACACTCATGTATTTGCTCTGTTTCAATTGATTTCTCATACGCTGGAGATGAGGCCATTATTGCGCGTTCGGGCGAAGGAGCAGGAACAGGTGCAGGCAACACTGCTTGAGCATTATGAGCAATTGCTCGAGATGGAGCCTAGTGTGTATGATCCCAGTTATGATGAGTTTTTGGACAGCATCAAGACGGCAATGTTCTTCCATGATTGGGTTGATGAGCAGACGGAAGAGCAGCTGCTTGGAACGTATAACGTTAGGCCAGGTGAAATACGTGCAAAAATAGCAAGCGCTGATTGGTTGTTGTATGCAGCTGAGGAGTTGTGCCCGCTGCTGGAACTCCATTCATCTTTGACGGAGATAAAAAAATTACGCGTTCGAGTGAAATATGGTGTGCGGGAAGAGCTGTTGACGCTGTTGCGGCTGAAAAGTGTGGGCAGGGTTCGTGCACGGAAGCTTTATCGAAATGGGCTGAAGACTATTGCGGATGTGAAGGCTGTTGATGAAGGGCAGTTAGCACAGATTGTCGGTAAAGTAATCGCATCGAGCATAAAAGAGCAGTTAGGACAGAAGAAAACGGTGAAGATAGGGAAGAGGAAAGGGCAGATGGGGATAGAAAAGTATCGTCAAGCTTAAATAGTAACCCGTTTTGCTCGCGGTGTCATGGAAAGGTTGAATACACGTTTGGCTGAAATATGGACTGTGAAATCTGGTAGTGCGGAATCTGTTCGAATCGCAGCTTCTATAGGAAAGGACTTCTCTGCAGCATCTCATATTCCAGTAAGTCTTCCAAATGGCACAAATGATGTCCATCCTGTGCTTGTTGAGGGGTATGGTTCACAGTTTCTTTATCATGGTGTTGAATGCCCGCTGCAGGATGGTCGCGTTGGCAGTATGGTTTTTGCAGTTAATGGTGGCGAAGAGGCATATGTTGTTTATAGGAGGAAAATTGAAACAGAGAGGCTTAATCTGGAAGCTGTTCAGGGACTACAACGACAAGTTGCTGCTACCGCTGAAGAAGGGTTCGTGGCTGGTTCTGAGGTTACAGATGATATCATCAAATCAAGGATACGCGCAGAGTTCACTCTTCTCGCGGAATTTGGACCCTCACATTCTGCTGCTGTTGCACAACGCATTGGTAAAATAGATAGAACAATTGATGGGGTTGTGGGGTACAAAGGCTAGTATTGCTTTTTCTCGTTTGATGTTGTCTCTTTCATCTCCCTTCTTGCTCCTCTATGTGCAAGATGCAAAGGCTCGGGCAGCTTGTGAGGGTGACGTGTTGTTTCTATTACAATCTTTAATGCCGTTCCCGGACTGATCATATGGCCGGGAGAGACATAAATCGGCTTGGCATGCTCTTTTGTCCGCAGCTCAAAGCCGCGCAGCTCTTTCTCGACGTAAATTTTTCCATGGTCGACTTTACCGATGACCAGTGTTCGTGCAACGCCGATCGTCGGGCGTGAGATTACTAGTCCAAAGTGAGACGCTAACCCAAGCCTCCGGGGATGTGCAATGCCATGGCCGTCAACGATAATCACATCGGGTGTTGCCTGCAGCTTGCTGTATGCCTCGACCATCGCGGGCATTTCGCGGTATGCAAGCAGTCCTGGGATGTAGGGAAATTGCGCAGGCACGGTTGCAGTCTGGCGCTCGACTTCTTCGAGCGTTTTTGCGCTGCACACCACAATGCAGGAAAATATGTTGTTGCCACTATATGTTTGGTCAATGCCGGCAATCGTGTCAAGCCGCTTGAAGCCATCGTTGAGAATGACGTTTTCGCTCAGCTTGAGCTGCTCTCTCATGAGTTCATCGGTGTTGACCATGGTTTGGAGATTTTTGTGGTGATTTTAAACGTTTCGATGCTTATCTTGCATTCTGGAAATACTTATAAAGTACTCTTTTTCCGATTTTATTATGCTCTTCAAGAAGAATGCAGAGGACGTGAAGCAGAAGGTTGAGGAAGTGAATATGCAGTTTATGCAGCGTTTCGGTGAGTTGAATGCGCTTCTCAAACAGTCGCATGACGCGTATAACAACCGTCTGAATTCTATCGAGGTTCAGCTGCAGCAGTTGAGTGTACGGTTTGCGGGCGAGGCTGAAAAGTTTGGCGAGCATCTTCAAGCCATTACAAAAGCACGCGAGGATGTGGAGAAATCAACGCGCGCGTTTGGCGATGTTCAGAGGAAAGTTGAGAGTATGCTGCAGGAGCAGCTTGGGTCAATTATCCGCGAGAGTGTTGAGAAGCTCAAGCTTGATGCTGGGCAGTATGCACAGGTGAAACGGGAAATCGAGCAGATATCTGTGAGGCTGAATGAACTCAGTGAGCAGATGCTGAAGTTTAGGAAGATTGCAGAAGAAATCAAGTCTGCTGATTTCCAGCTGAACAAGTATGCAGCTGAACTTGAGAAATCGGACAATGAAAAAGTGAAGCTGATGAAGGAAGTTGATGATCTGCAGCGATTGGTTGCGCGGATGAGAAGGGAAAAATGATTCTCTAAGAACTTTAAAAATTTTCAATGGCGTCGCAGAATCTACTGGTGCTTCGCACTCGATATGCTCCGCAGTTGATGATTTTTGTAGGGGTTTCACAAAGCTTTTTAAATCGGCTTATTTCTTGAAGCGCTTATGCCCAGGTAGTCTAGCTTGGATAGGACGCGAGGTTGCGGATCTCGAAAATCACCTATTTTCGGAATGTCTTTAGCAGACACCTTGAAGCCGGGGTTCAAATCGCCAGTTACACTACGCGAGTCGTGCTCAAGTGGGGGACAAGCCCCCACGACGTGCAAATAGTGTGATGGCATGAAAGTCCCCGCCTGGGCATAACCATTAGGGGGTAAATCCTCAAATTTTACCCCCTAATTTTGTTCCTATTTCTCTAGGGGAATATACCACTAAGCTAAAATTTCGTTTATATATTTTTCTTTTACTTCTTCCTCTCCGTTTTCATAGGCATATCTGCATAAATCCTCGCAGTTCTTGAGGAATGCCCTGGGATTTTTGTCCTTGCTGAATACTTTTGCAAGCATTTTGTCCGAGATTATTCCAATCTCTCCTATGCGTTTCCTTATTATTTTTACTGCTTCATCTTCATTTATTTCTCCTACCTTAATTTTATTATTTCCTATAAAGCTTTCAAGTTCAGGAGTCATCTCAATGTCATTTCCAACTACCACCACAGACCTAAAAAAACCTTGTTCTTTGTATTTTACAAGGTTGTCCATGTCACTTTCATTCATTTCTTGAGCTTCATCAAGAAGAATTATCATGTTCTTCTTTCTTATCCTGAACAATCTTCTGAAAAAGCCGCCAGCACCAATGAGAAGCTTATCATAATCAATAAGTTCATCGCTTTGGTTGCAGTTATAGTATATAACCTCTCTTTTGCCGCCAAATTTGCTTGTTATACCTTTCATCACTGTTGTCTTTCCTGTCCCGTACCGCCCTGACAAAAGTACAGATTGGACATCAGATAGCTTTTCATTTATTTTATCAATAAGCTTTTCCTGCCCCATAAGCTCGTTGTGAAATGCAGCCGGCTTTATGCTAAAAGGATTGCTGTAAAAGCCAAGTTCGTGATACCAGGTCAGCCTTTTCATTTTTTGTCACCTTTGCATATATGCCTGTCATAAATTACGTGCCCACAATCTTTGCAGAAATTATCGCATTTTTTGCATCTCCAGTATTCTCCTATCTGAACAAGGTTGCTGCCGCAGTTCAGACATACAGTAGATTCATCAGCTTCTTCTTCCATCTCCGATATTCTTTTTATATCGTCCAATGTAGCCGTATTACCTTTTTGAGTTACATATTCAAATAAGGCCTGACACTTGTACAAAAATAGTTTCATATCGCCATCATAAAGCTTTTTTAATACTTCGTCAGGAATAATCTCCTCAGTGTACCTTTCTCTTGCAGCTTTTACAGCATCTTCTTTGTTTAATGGCGCTAAAGTTATAATATTTCTTCCAATCCTGCCTTTCATTGCATCGCTAAATCTGACTTTCTCGTAATCATTAGTTGTGAATGCCACCGATTCTATGTCTCCGTTGTCATAATAGAACTTAATCTGCTCGTTGTTTTTCATTGTCAGGCTGTGTACATTGTCAAGCAGTAGTATCATTCCCTTCTTTCTCAGCAGGCTAGATATGCTTGGCCTCTTGTTTAATCTGTTCCCGTTCAGGTAAACTACTTTTCCTTTGCCTTTGAAATTGTTTATTGCGTATCTTAACAGCGCTGTTTTTCCGCTACCTTTTTTTCCTTCAATAACAAGCATGCTTCCGGAAGCTATCCTGTACAATACTTCTTTTATTTCTTTTTCTCTGCTGATAATTCTGTAGTTCATCCGATCCATTGGTTCATCGGGCATTCTGAATCATCCTGACTTTGAAATGTGTTGCTTTCCTTAATTCGTTTGCTTTGAGGTATAACCAGCTTGCCTTTTCGTTGTTTCCGCTTTTGTACTGTTTTTCAGCTCTTCTGTGAAAGTTTGCAGCTCTTGTAAAGTTATCCGAACCTGGCATTCCTCCGTTTATATGTGCAAAAATTAATAGCCCCCCAACGGCAATTATCACTATAAATCCACTAATGCCTGTCCTTGCTGCTGTTCCTATTACTGCGCCTGCTGGACTGCTCACAACTTCGGCAGCTTCTGCTGCTTCAGCAGGAGTTGCTTCTTTAGTTTCTGTTGTTTCGGCTGGTGTTGTTACGGGTGTAGTTACTGCTGGCGTGGGAGTTTTTGGAGTAGGTGTAATCGATCTGCTGCCTCCGCTTCTGGTGACAACGTTACCACTTTGTGCTGCTGCTGGTGTGTATGCTGCAAATTCAGTGAAGTGGTATGTCCATACCAATAAGTCGCTTCCAGAATTAATATAACACTCTCTTGGCGAAACTTCGTTTATATTTGTAGGATTAGTTGCACTATTGCATAACGTTGTGATTTCCGTGAGAGTATTTGTGCCTCTTGCCCATCCAGCGTTTTTTCCTGCTTTTCCTCCAATCACAATTTTAACAGCATTGGAAAAGTTTATCTCAATGCTGCTGCCAACATCTATAACGATATCAACTGAGCCTGATGGAGCTGAAAAATCTGAAGCATCTTTTATTGTTGGCACATTTATTTTTCCATCCCAGTCAGAGCCTCCTGAAATAACTGTTCCTGCAGGTATTTCAGCAGTATAGTTTACTGTATCAGTATCTCTTGTTAATGTAAAATCATTAACGAGGGTAACTTCGCCAGTTTCATTCATCAACTCTGCCAATGAAATATTTACATTTTTACTGTCATCTGTAAAATTCACAATGACTCCCTTAAGAGGCGAACCAACAGGCACAATAATCTCTGTTATATCCTCTTCAATTATTTCCTGCTCTTCATCCGCGACACTTTCATTCTCTCCGAGTTTCTTGATTGTTAGGGACTTTGTTTCCTCTGTGTTGCCCGCATTGTCAATAGAATAATATCTTACGTAGGTTATCCCATCGTCGCTTATAGTTACAGGCTCATTATATCCAGTTGTTGGCTCACAGATGTTCTCGGTGCCTGTGCAGTAAAGAATGTTTGCTAAGCCGCTCCCTGGCTCAGAGTCAGAACCAGTTAAAGTTATAGTTTGTTCGCCGCTTTGCCAGGTATCATTCTTTTCGCCATAATCATCAGAACTGCTTGGCGCAGTGTTGTCAATGTCAAAATTATGGCCGTACCAATCGCTGTAATAATCTGTAATAAGGTTGCCTATGTTATCACTTGCTGTAATCCTAAAATTATACATTCCGCCACTGCTGTCAGAAAGCGAATTCGTGTCAATCTGGCACTGCCATAAACCAGGACTGCTTTCATCCTCCACTGGACTGCATGACTGCTCTGACCCTTCACTGCCTATAGTAAAATCAACGCTGCCCATACCAGAGGCTTCATCCGTGATAATCGCTGATAGATTGGTCACGCCTGAGACATAATATAAATCATTGAGCGGCTTGATGGTAGGGGGGGAATCTCTTACCGGCGAGTTAAAATCTATCTTGACAACCAGGGTTTTTACAGCTCCCTCCTCGTTTCCTGCAAAATCAGCGGTAGTATACCTTAGTATGGTTGTTCCCCCGTCACCTATGTAAATATAGACCGTATCTGAATCTTGTGGCGAGAGCTCGCAGGTTTCAGCCTCAAAACCAGGTGTATAGGTGCAGTATTTTATGTTTCCGCCGCTAGCAGAGTCAGAAGCTGTTAGGATTATTTGTTGTTCAGAATTCTGCCAGGCATCATTTTTTGTAATAGCAGTACCATTTTCATCATAACTGAAATAGTCATCACTGCTGCTCGGAGCAGTATTGTCAATATCAAAATAATCATCCCAGTTGCTGTAGTAATCTGTTGCAGAGTTGCCCGCATTATCGGTGGCTATAATTTCAATGTCGTAGAGCCCCTCATAACTGCTATCAGAAAGCAGGGTTGTATCAATTTGGCATGACCACTGGCTCGTATCTGCTTCGTTTTGGACTCCTTGGCAGGTTTGTGGCACCTGTTCGTCATAATAGTCATACATGGTGAATGAAACACTATTTATGCCAGATAAGTCGGGGTCTACTGTTGCTGACACAGTAACTGTTCCTGAGATGTAATAATAATTAAAATCAAACGGTTCGATGGCCGGCTGGTTTGAAATTGTAGGAGCAGTTGTATCTGGAGTATATGTGACAGTAATCTGCATGTAATCAACAGAAGCGGTCCTATCATTATTAATCGTGCTTACGGCGGAAAGAGCCACTCCGAAATTTGCAGCATTTATATCCGCAGGTGTCCATGTAGTTCCCCATAGATTATCAGTAGCACCATAATTAGCCTCTGCCATCGAAGTAGGCCAGCCTGTTCCGTCTGCTTTATTATCGCCAATAATCGTACCCTCTTTAATCAAGCTGACTCTGTTATCATTTATATTACCCCCTGTCGCTGAAGAACTTTGCCGCATAATCGAAACTTGAATTCCATTTATGGTCGCACCGGCTGGAATACTAAAACCATAATTAGTAGCTTGGAGGTATGTAGAAATTTCACCATTGTTTGTAAAACTAGCAGTTGCATAATCAGTATCATCAGCAACAATATTGCTTGGGGCAGTCCATGTGATTGCACCCACATCAGCAACATTTTCGCCGGTTCCAGCGTTTTTTGGTTCGCTTGACTCTGCATTAACAACTATCACACCTATCAAAAACATAAAAATAAGCAACACCTCAAATTTTGAGCTTTTCATTTTGAGCCCCCACCTTAAACAAAAACCATTAAAAATCACATTCTCTAATAACAGATATCTATTAGTTTAATTAGTTTATATACTTTACCCCAGTTAAATATATATTTCACTTATCTCTATGTCTTCTCATTTTTAAGGATAGATTTTGCTTATGGATATCAGCCTTACTATTGTCTAATGGGACAACTGGATTGTAGAGCCTTAACTCTCTCTCTCTCTCTCATGAGCTGCCTTAGAGGGGCAGTTTTTCTCCTCAAAATTTATATACTAGCTTTCCCATAGTACTTGGAATGAAGTCCCTTGATGGATGGGTTGAAGTTCACAAGGACATGACCAAGTTGCTTGGCGGGAGAACCTACTATTTTGCGGAAAGGCACACGGACAACGGTGTTTATGGGTTCTGGGTTGGCAAAGACTGGGAAGCGAGCACGCGACTGATCGGAAAATAGTTCTTGCGAAAAGAGATGGGGTCTCCTTTTCTTAGATGAAAATGTTTATAAGGCGGCTGTTTCATCGCAGATGACACAGCCCCGTGGTGTAGCGGACTATCATTCAGCCCTTTGGAACATTGTGATGAAAGGCTGAGACCTCGGTTCGAATCCGGGCGGGGCTACTCTCTTTATCAATAAAGCCACTTCGGATTCGAACGTCTGTGAAATCCTTCGGATTTCTTGAGCTCCGCTCAGAGTAATCCGGGCGGGCTATTCTATTATCCTGTAACTCACTTCACTAAAGATACTTTTTTAAGTGTGCTTCTTTTTCACTGCTGTATGAAGCGGTCAGTTAAGCGTGAAATAGATGATGAAATAGAGTATGAAGTCAAGCGAGAGCTTAATCGTGACATCATCCAGCATGTCGTGTATGGATTTGTCATTGTTGGGGTTGTTGTCGGCATCATGCTCTATCAGAATAGTGTCACAGTTGAAACGAGGCAGATGCTTACAAAAGAAATCTCCAAACTGGATCAGCAATTAGGAAGCCTGCAGTCAGCTTTTGAACAAAGGGTTGGCAGCCTGGAGAAGGATGTAACGGCGCTCGATACAACACTTGAGAAGAAGAGCGCTGAAATAAAAAGCTTAACTGGACAGCTTGATGTGCTCCAGACGGAAAGCGCAAAGCAATTTAGTGATCTTGAAGAAAGAGTTGCAGGACTAAAGTCAGAGTTCAAAGATTTTTCAGAGGTTATTGATAACTCGCTCCCATCGGTTGTGAGCGTGCGGACCGATGTCGGCGTGGGCAGCGGGTTTATCGTGCATAGCGATGGATATGTTGTCACCAATTATCATGTGATTGATGGCGCGCGTGCAGCAACAATTGCGACATCAGACGGCGAGAATCATGCGGTGCGATTGGTGGGAGGGAATAAGCTGATGGATATTGCGGTGCTTGACATTGATGGAAGTTTTACTCGCCTGAGCTGGGGTGATTCAGACAGTCTTAAAGCAGGGGAGAAAGTGATTGCGGTCGGCAATCCGGGAGGATTGGATTTCACAGTCACGCAGGGCATTGTGAGTGCAGTCAATCGGGAAGATTCAAATGGACGCCAGCTCGTGCAGATTGATGTGCCCATCAATCCAGGAAACTCAGGCGGGCCGTTGATTAACACCGCAGGCAAAGTTGTTGGTGTCAATACATTAAAGATAGCGGGTTTTGAGGGAGTGGGGTTTGCATTGGCTGAGGATTATGTCCGTGATACGATAGAAGAGATTATTGATGGGGATGGGCAGTAACCTTTAAATAATCTCTATTTTGTTCTTGAGGTCACAGCCCCGTAGTGTAGCGGACTATCATACAGCCCTCTGGGGTCATCGGTGAAAGGCTGTGACCTCGGTTCGAATCCGGGCGGGGCTATTATAATAAAAGGTGAAATTATGAAAAAAGTATTGCTGATGACGTTAGTAGCTATTTTCATCGCAAGTTGCGGAGGAACAATGAACAGGCATGCAATTATCGAAACAAACCATGGAATGATTGAGATAGAATTATTCGAGGACAAAGCGCCAATCACAACGGCAAATTTCATCAAGCTGGTGGAGCAGGGTTTCTATGACGGTGTTGTTTTCCATCGTGTCATACCTAACTTTATGATCCAAGGCGGCGATCCGCGAGGCGATGGCACGGGCGGGCCGGGCTATACAATCAAAGATGAGTTTCATCCAAGCTTGAAACATGATTCAGCTGGAATACTGTCGATGGCAAATGCTGGGCCTAATACGGGAGGAAGCCAATTTTTTATCACAGTTGCCGCAACGTCCTGGCTTGATGGAAAGCATGCGGTATTTGGAAAAATTGTCAAAGGAATGGACGTTGTGGATGAGATATCGAATGTTGAAGCTGATGGCATGGACAGACCAGTGAACGATGTGGTGATGGAATCGGTTACCATCAGATAATTATTTAAACTTCCGTTTCATATTTATTTAAATGCTTACTAAAACGCATCAGCTTATGCTGTATTCTCTCGGGCAGTGCTATCAGCAGCTCAACAAGCGCTTTCATGATGCGCCGTTAGAAGTGTCAATTTCAAAGGTAGGGTTTATTGAAGTGTTGCTGGCATCGGGATTAGTGGGGAAGAAGGAGCGTGCTATCTATAAGAACTTGGAGACGCTGGAGAAGAAGAAGTTAATATCGTATGAAGAAATGGAATTGCGATTTACAGGAAAAGGGTATCAGATGTTCAATAAAGTGAGCGAAGGCGTTGGGCCTTACATCCTGCACCATCAATTCTGGGAGTCGAATGTTCCGGTTACAAGGAAGATGCAGGCAAGGCTTAAATAGCTTTCTTCATAAAGAAATAGGTTGCATTCCGTTTGCCGCCTCTCATCCTCACGATTTTTATCATTTTCTTTTCTATTATTTTAAAATATGGTGTGAATAACTTTTCCATCTCATCCATCGATGCGAAGTATACTAACACGTTCCGAGGTGAGTTTATCAATTCGCAATTGCCTGCAAACGAAACTGATAGGTATTTTCCATTTTCTTTCAAATGCCGGTGTACTATTTCCACGTAGCGTTTTCTTTCTTCTTTGTCTACAATATCATGAAGAAACCGCCAGTCAAAAATGAAATCAAATTGTTTTAAACGCAATTCTTTAAAATCCAATGTGAGGAACGTGCATAGGACTCCGGCTTCCTGGGCATTTTGCTGTGCACGCTTGATTGCTTGCTCTGACCAGTCTATTCCGGTCACGGTAAATCCTTTTAAGGCTAAAAAAAGAGATGAGCGCCCTTCGCCACAACCTATTTCGAGCACGCTGCACGGCCTTACCTTTCCACTTTGAACTAAAGTTACAAGCTCTTGTGGCGGTGCTGTGTATATCCACCCAACTTCTTCCGGCTTTTCATACATCTGCTCAAAAAGCTCTTTTGGATTTTTCATACGTGGTAAATATTAGCTACATTTATAAATAACCTGCTCTCCGCAAGTCTATTCAATAGATACGTCGGTTACGGCTTACGTATGCTGGAGATAGATTAATTCTATTTCCTTGAGGTAAAAAATGGCACGAATGTATTCGAGAGCGCGCGGAAAGAGCGGCTCAACAAAACCAAAAGAAAAGAAAGTGCCGGCATGGATGGGGTATAAGCCGGCAGAGATAGAGAAACTCATCATCAAGCTGGCGAAAGCGGGAAAAACCACCAGCGAGATAGGTCTGTATCTCAGGGACAGCTATGGCATCCCTGATGTGCGCGTTGCGACAAAGCGGAAGATAACAAAAATTCTTGAGGAAAACAAGCTTCTAAAAGAAATCCCTGACGATGTCATGGCGCTCATGAAGAAGAACATTCAGATAAGAAAACATTTAGAACGTAACCATAAAGACATGACCGCAAAACGCGGTTTAGAGTTGACGGGTTCAAAGATATGGCGCTTAGTGAGATATTATCAGCAGGTGGGACGATTACCGCAAGGCTGGAAGTTCGATCCTGAGCGCATCAAGCTGTATGTCGGTTAACCATGCAGCTTCAAGAGCCCATTCGCATCGTTGCGAAAAGCCATGCGCTGAGCATTGCCAGCGCTGCTTTACTTCTCGGCGTGTTGCATGATCAGGACAAGCGTTGCTCGGTGCATGTTGTGCAGAATTACACGAGCGCTGAGCTGGAAGCGCTGATGCATGAGGATTACCCTGTCTTCATTCTCATTGATTGTGCGGAGCGTGAGTATGGGAAGCTGAAGAATGCCGTGTTTATCTCGCCAAAAGAAGTGTACGATGCATTTCCGGCAAAGAAATATGCACATCTTCTTGTTGCGGGCTATTATGCAGAGCATATAGAAAATGGGAATGCACTCGATATTCCGGACAATGTGCTTCAGGATGCACTGCGCTCAGGTGTGTTTACACTTTCAGAGCCGTTCACCGAGGTGAATTCTGCTTTTTTTGAGCAGCTTTCCTGCAATGGTGGCCTGCTGAAGAAGTTGGTTGATTTTGCTGCTTTGATCAACGCATGTGCTCGTACTGGTCGTGCTGCATGCGCCGTCTCTGCATTGCTTCATGATCCTGCTGCACAGGAGGAGGCGATTCGTGCCATGGCTGAATATCGACAGGAGGTAGCCAACGCGATTGAATGGTGCGGGAAACATGAACAAATACAGAGTACTGTATCTATCGTTCACATGCATGATTATGTTGCATGGTATCTCACGGGAAGCGTTGCGCAGCATTTTTCACAGGAACATGCGCTCGCTCTTGCTCTTGCGTATGCGCCCGATGGCTGGGTACGGGTGTCATTGCGCGGCCGGAAAAATGGTGCGAACATGCTGGCGTTGCTCCGCAAGATGCTTGAGGGCGTTGAAGGAGAGTGCGGCGGCGATGAGCATGCTGCGGGCGGGATGTTCCTGCGTCAGTATGAAGAGCATTTTCTAAGCTCGGCAAAAAATATCCTTGAACATGCGTTTGCTGAAGAAGAAGTATGATCACAATTTGTTTCGTATATCTTCAATGCTTGTTGCGACTTCACGCCCTTTCTTAGTAAGCTCGAGAAGCTTAAGGCGCCCTTGCTTTTTGAATGCGACCAATCCTGCTTTTTCCATCTCCTGGAGAATTTTGACCACATGGGAGTATGTGCAGTCGATTTGTTTTGCGAGAACGGATGCGTACACTTCAGCGCCGTAGTTTTTCAGCTCGACGAGCATTAATGCAGGTTTCTCTCTGAAAAATACATCAAATATCTTTTTCTTTTGCATCAAACCAACCCCGTAAACGAGTATTCCAAAGAATAGTCTCCTTTATATATGTTTCGGAATAGTTGCTTGAGTTTTCGAGAAGGATAACCTTAATAATCGGATGGAAATCTCAGCACCATGCAAGCCCTTTTTCCTTA
>CAYIKL010000008.1:0-38332 GCA_964364045.1 uncultured Methanosarcinales archaeon | reverse complement strand
AGCCCAAGATATATAAATGTTGCCCCGACACCCATTACCTTGACTGCTGGCTCATCTTTCTCAATTCAGCCGCGCTCCGCAACAGATTGTACTTCATGTCCAAATCAAAGCCCGACAAAAACTTTTGCCAGTGCTCGCTTTTATCCCCAAGCACAAAATGCAAGTTGTTCATTTTCGCATACAGCATCACATCTTCATCCGTGACAAACTGAAACATCCGTATATGCTGCTGAGCTTCAAAACGTCCCGCAGCAAACGCTTCCAGAAAAGCAACACACTCGTCATCAAGTGTCCATTCAGTCACAACTGCATCAAACCCTTCTTTGATCACAGACGAAAAGGTAATATCCAGAGGAACGTGAACAAATTTCTTAAAGAGATGGGCAGCAAGCTCGCCCACAACAAGCACACGCTCGCCCTTCTTCAATTCACGCTGCCGCAGCGCCCGCTTCACCCGCTTCTCAAACTGCGAAACAAAGCAGAAGCTGCATAAAAGCTCATGTCCCCGCGCAATATCCCCTGCTCTTCCACATCTGCAGCCCATATTAACTACTTTTGAATACTAAATGACCGAAAAGTATAAATAGACGTACTACTCTAAAGGAAGTACGTCTATCACCTCTTTTCCCGCCGGACTGCCTTCGGGCGGTTCGGGGGGTTTATATTCTTCTTTAGCAGAATAATGACGAAAGCTATGCCAAAACCCGACAGCACGCCAAATGCAAACGCCAGGAGAATGCGGTTGCTTACAGCAACTGTTATTTCCACGCCTTTTTCTTCATCAAAATAGATATCGAGATTGCTCATTTCAAGTGCATATTCCGCATAGAGCAGTGCAGAAGCTTCATCGTACTGCTTCAATGAGCGTGCATATTCATAATAGGAAAAGCCCAGCAGCGGAAATGCTCTTTTCTCAATCGTGCGCGCAATCAGCGCTTCAAGCGCCTGAAGCTTTGCGTCAACCAGTGCACTCAGCTGTGACTGTTCCACTCCAAACGTGCTCAAGATTGCATTTGCGTTTGCTTTTGCCTCGCTTGCCGTGATCAGGCACTGCTCATAATGCTGGCCATCTCGATGCGTTGTTGCCAATTGAATACCTTCGTCAATATGATCAACACCATGTGTCAAAAAAAGTCGCAAATACTGATGCCTTTCCTCCGCTTCCTGAATCTTTTCAATGCACGATTTCTGCAGGACATCCTGATTAAGGTTGTATGCTTTTCCGCTCATCTCAAAAAATGTCGCCCAAGCCTGAGAGGAAAAAAAGCGCTCTTCTGCAATTGCGAGAAAATAATGTTTGTCCTCATCCAAACGCTTGAGGTAGGTTTTTGCTTCTTCAAGACGCTCAAGCACCACCGTAAACGCCTGCAGATCCGCAATCGTGTGCAACTCTCGCTCATGTATCCCTTTCTCAAAGCGCTCAATGTCTTTGCTCAGCTGTTCTACCTTTGACCTGATCTTTGCGTCACTGAGATTCTGATAAAGGAGATGATGGAGCTGAACATTGAGCCCAAAGCAATAAGATGCTGCCGAGTAAAATGACCCTTCCGCTGCAGCTACAGCTGCCTTCGCAGTCGTGTTGCTCAAATCTTCCATCTCCGTTCTGTTCAGCAAGCCAAGTGTTTGCTTGTTCAATTCATTGCTCCTGCCGCACAGCATCTCGCTCACATCGCGCATGAGTGATGTATATTCATCATTAACTTCAAATGAGACACCATCCTCAAGCAGCCTTCGTCCGGTAACATGTTCAACCACTTCATTCAAATCAGTCACTTCGATAACCGTGATATTAAGCAGATTTCCATATTCCACCAGATCAACATGACCGCCCCAGTCAAACGCGCTTATATTCTCTTCCGATTCGTTGATGAATCGTGTGCCAAAAGGAATAAGAACAGTTTCTATGTCCGCAGCAGCAGCAGCCTCTATTTTTTCTTTCAAGCCCCCAACAGGTCCTATCAGGCCGCCGGAATTGATGGTTCCTGTTACAGCAACTTTCTCACTGACCGGCAGTCCTAACAGCCCAGCCGTTGTTAATGCAGCAATAGATGCACCTGCACTTGGCCCGCCGATGATGCTTGAGTCTGCCCGAATCGTGTAGATAAAATCTTTGTTGGTGCAAGTGATGTCAAAATAGTTGCATGCAATCTCCTGCGCAAAGCGTGTGCTGATCTGCGTATCGATTTTCGTCAAAGGGTAAGTGTCAAGAAACACGCGCTCTCTCCCATCTTGTATTTCAAGATACAGGTCAGCAGTGCTTCCCATAAGACTGGTGCCATCTTCTCTTACCGCAAGAAGGGTTGTGTGGAATGGCTCAGTCTGAGCGAGAACAGTGGGCACGATTAATGCGAAGACCACCAGGAGCAAAACAGTTTTCATATGCCTAAAAATCAGAGGGGATTATAAAAAGGTTTGGTTAAAGCACATTCAACACTTCCTCCCCATACTTCACAATCTTGCTTGGGCCAATACCGCGAACCTGCTCAAGCTCATCCAAACTCTCAGGCTTCCGTGCTGCAATGTCTAACAGCACACTGTCATGAAATATCATGTACGGCGGCACGCCTAACTCATCAGCTTTCTCCATTCTCCACTCGCGCAACCGGTCAAATGCATCTTTCTCGCGCGCAACAACATGGAGCAGTTTCATCATATCAGGAGTGATGAACTTTGTTATGCCGTTTGCCGTGGTAAGATGCAATTCTTTCTTCGCTCTGCTCAATGCGACATAAAACAACCGCCGCTCTTCCTCCCTCTTGTTATAACCTGCCTTCACCAGATCGACAATGGGATGGTCGCCTGCTTTGCACGGGAAATTCTGGCTGTTGCAGCCAACCACAAACACGCATTCTGCTTCCATGCCCTTGATTGCATGGACCGTTGCAAGAAGAACATGATCTTCCTTCAAAGCAGCCATAGTGTCCTCATTTCGCACAATATGTTTCACACCCCTGAGCTTCATGGACGTGCTGAGCTCTTCCAGCTGCCGGTTCGTTCGCGCTAAAACAAAGATGCTCTCCCTTTTCAATGTGCTCTTCAGGATCTGCTCGACGACATAGGTATATTCCTCAATCTCGCTGGAAAGATAAAGGAGAGAAGCTTTACCATCAGCCATGCTCGATTCAAGGGCAGGAAGCCCCATATGTGCAACTGTCGCATTGATAAGCGCGACAATGCATTGCGCTGAGCGATAATTCTTCACCAGCGGAATTACTTCGCAGCCCGGATACTTGCTCCGAAAATCCAAGATATAATGTATCTTTGAGCCTCTCCACCCGAAAATGCTCTGCCGCGGATCACCGACGCAGAACAGATTTTTCCAGTGCAACAGCTCGAGCAGCCGGATTTGCGCGGAATTAACATCTTGGTACTCATCAACAAGCACATGCTCATACGAAGGGATTTTCTCATGATGCTGCTCAAAAAAACGGAGTGCATGCAGCAGTTGGTCCGTATAGTCACGAAATCCTTGTTCATCCATCAAACGCATGATTTCAGAACACACCGCATGCACCATTTTCACGCTTGCCTTTTCGTGAATGCTCAACTGCTCATCACGATCAAACCGACCAAGCTCTTTTCCCTCGCTTTTGTAATATTCGATCACTGCAAAACAGTCATTCATAAACCCATGCGCAAGCTCATCAGTCGTCTTTTTTGCGGCAGAATAATACAGGTTAATTGCCTGCTCCATTGTTTTGCCCTCTTTTTTCAACGCCTGGTGGAAAAGGTCTAACTTGTCTTTATAGGAAAGCACACGCATCTCTCTCCCATACGCAATAGCACTATGCATTCTCAATGACCGTTCACAGAATGAGTTGAACGTTTCTACTTCTACACCAATACCCAATGAGTGAAGACGGCGCTCCATCTCTTCACGTGCTTTACGCGTAAAGGTGATGGCAAGAATCTTTCCCTGCTCAACCGACCGAAATCGGACAAGAAATTCAATTCGCTTGGTAAGCACGGTTGTCTTGCCGCTGCCTGCGCCTGCAACGCACAGGATGTGTGGTGCAGCTGATGTGATTGCCTGCTTCTGCTGCTCATTGTAGGATGAAAGGAAAAAATCAAGCGCCTCGATCAGAGAAGCCATATTAAAATACCCTGCCCAGCTCAAGCTCATCGAACTTCAGTTTCTTTTTCACATGTTGCGCATCTTCAACATAGACCTCTTTCGTCACGCCCAGCACAGTATACGTTTCGCCCTTAAAGGCGAACTGCTCTCCCTTCCCATAAGGAAACTGCTTGAACAACATCGTGACACGATGCACTTCCTTGCCGCTATACCTATCCCTTGTAAACAAGCGCGAACTGAGCTTTACCATCCCGCCAAACTTTTGCTGCAGCGTCTTGCTCATGTGCTGAGCAAACTTCCTATTGCTGACAAACAGATCAACGCCATGCTTCAGCCATTTCACTTTGCTCACCTTGAGATTCTCATCATCTGCCGCAATAAAAACAAAATCAATCAATTTTTGCTCAACATTGCGCAGCTGTATCACCGCCTCAAAATAACCCTCATGCTTTTCTCCTGGTTCACTCTTTTTCTCCTTCTTGACTTCCTTCGCGGGATGCATATGAGCATAGCATCTGCTGCACAAATGCTCCTGAAACAGCCGCTTATTTCCGCATCGCACGCAAAAGTCCATAGAGGAGTGAAAATCGCAAGACTACAAAAATGTTGCCATTTTTGAAACCGCAGATATTCAACCGGGGTGCTCAAGAACCATCTGTCAATTGACGGGTGGTTCTTGACATCCAAAAGTTTAAAAAGCCTTTCCCCCGCCTTTCGGAGATGAAGAAAAGGGACGTATACACGTTCGTAAAAAAAGCATGGTATTTCATATGGCATGACGATTCTGTGCTGAGCTGGATTGTAAATGTGATTCTTGCGTTCATTCTTATCAAATATGTTGTATACCCCCTGCTCGGCCTCATTCTGGGCACATCGTTTCCCATCGTCGCAGTGGTGTCAGAGAGCATGGAGCACAACGTTCCGTTCGACAGCTGGTGGGAAAAAAACTCAAAGTGGTACGCAGACAACGGCATCGCAAGGGAGCAGTTTGCTTCCTTCTCATTCAGAAACGGCTTCAATAAGGGGGATATCATATTCTTGATATATAAAGAGCCCAAAAAGATTGAGAGAGGCGATGTGATCGTTTTCATCAGCCACCGCCTCGATCCCCGCCCTGATCCAATCATCCACCGCGTGGTGAACGTGCAGAACGATAACGGGATTCATTTCCAGACCAAGGGCGATAACAACGGTCGTGCTTTGGATGATTGTGACAACACGGGTTGTATTGATGAGACAGACATTGTGGAAAAGCAGGTGCTGGGAAGGGCCTTGTTCCGCATACCCTTGCTGGGCTGGGTAAAAATCATTTTTGTGGATATCATTGCAGAACCGTATTGCACGCTGACGAATAACCTGTTTCCGTGCAGAGGTGTATGATGTTCTGCCCAAAATGCGGCTCTTTGCTGAGGCCGAAGCTGGATAAAGGAAAGAAAGTGTTTGGCTGCTCCTGCGGCTACACGCAGAAGGAGGGAAACAGCGCATTCAGCGAGAAAGGCACGCAGCACAAGAACATTGAGATTGTGGAAGAGATTGAGACAAAACCGATTGTTGAGGCGACATGCCACAAATGCGGCCACGGCAAGGCATATTTCTGGAGCATCCAGACACGCGCAGCAGATGAGCCCGAGACAAGGTTCTTTAAATGTGAAAAGTGTAAGCATACATGGAGAGAATATAAGTGACCATTTTCACACCAGGGACGTTAGTGACGCAGTGTCAAAAATGCAAATATACGTGGAGGGAGTATAAGTGAACCTCCCCATCCATAACAACATCCTCAAAGTAAAAGTCACACCAAATTCTCAAAAAACAGAAATAAAAGAAATAACGGACATCATTAAAATAAACATCGCCGCCCCGCCGGATAAAAACAAAGCAAACAAAGAGTTGATTAAATTCTTCAAAAGAGAACTGAAGCTCAACATCAGAATAAAATCAGGGTTAAGCTCACGGGAAAAAGTGGTCGAGATTATCAAGCGAGCACAGTAATGTGCTGCTTTGGCCGGAGTTCAGACGCGAGAGCAGTGACTTCCCCTAATTTTTCAATAATCTTTGCATGAGTTTCACGTTTCTTGATAATTGCTGTAAGTTCAGCTGCATTGACCTCAACAGCCGCAAGTATGCCTTCGAGCGTGTCATTATGCCATGAAATTTTTCGTTCATCTAAAATAGTAAACAGATCGCGTGCTTTCTTAAACGAAAGGCTGATGCTGCCAAGAATAAGTTCAAGGTCAAGATCATCAACCCGCTTGACGCTGTTTT
Source organism: uncultured Methanosarcinales archaeon (assembly GCA_964364045.1). Classification (GTDB taxonomy): domain Archaea; phylum Nanobdellota; class Nanobdellia; order Woesearchaeales; family JAGLXL01; genus CAYIKL01. The sequence continues at coordinate 31,992 of CAYIKL010000008.1, read as the reverse complement.
TCTCTGGCCGCATGAGCTTGATGATTTCATGCATGCTGTTTTCAAGAGTGGTGAATGTGATCCAAAGATCGCTGATGCGCCGTGCGGAGATGACGCCATTCTCCACCCGCTCGATGAGCTTGCCGACATCCGAACGGAAAAGATAGAGGGCTGATCGGATACGGTTAATCTTTTCCTCAAATGAAAGATTATAGACTTCTTGGAGGAGAGTCTCCTGTTTTACTGAAACAATCTTTGAAACAAGCACACCAAAGAGGAGAAGACTGAGGGTAACTTCCACCAGAGCGAGGATACGAGCAATTCCGAGCGGAACGATGTCACCATATCCAGTTGATGTTGCAGTGATGAAACTGAAATAAATTGCATCAAGAAAGTCCAATGATGAAGTCCCTACAGACGTGAGACTGGGAATATACCAATTGAGGATATGGTACAGCACTCCGAAAGAGAATACAGTAGTTATCCATAAGCTGAATATATGTGTGAAACCTATGTTTTGGATGATTCCTAAGCTGAAGAAGTGCTTCATAGCTTATCAGAAATAGCAAGAATATATAAAGATTTACAGTTTAGTATACTAGTAGGCTTATTTCTTGCTGGACAGCCTGAACTTTATTCCAACTTCTTTAAACAAACTCAATCCAACATCATCCGGATATTCAACTTTTGCAACAACTTCTTTCACGCCCGCATTGATGATCATCTTTGCACAATTGACGCACGGAGTAAACGTCGTATACATGGTCGCGCCCTCCGTGCCCACCCCATGAACTGCAGCCTGCACAATCGCATTCTCTTCAGAATGGCAACAAATGCACGGCTCAGAATAAACGCCCGATTTTATTTTTCCCAAATGTCGCAGCGTACAGCGTACACAGCCGCCTTTGTTGCAGTGCTTTACACCTTTGGGCGAGCCATTATAGCCTGTTGACACTACTCGGTTCTCTTTCACCAGCACCGCTCCCTTTTTTGCCGACATACAGGTTGAACGAAGCTTCACCATCTCCGCCACATTCATGAAATACTCATCCCAGCTCGGCCGTGACGGCTGGAGCTTATAGAGATAATCTTCAACAAGCTTATCAACTTTTTTCTTCAATTCATCAAGCGCGCCATCATTGCGCAGCGTTACTTTTGCCATCTTTGCGACCGTGTGCAATTGCTGCGCCGCAGGATCGCGAGACATTTCTTTCTCTTCTTTTTCATTTAACTCTTTCAACGTTTTCGGGTCTTCTTCCCGATTGCGGACAACTAACCGTTTCAATCGCTCTTTCATCGGCGCAACAACATGGACAAGAATGGCATCTTCCCGCGAAAGAATGAGTTCAGCTTCAGCCGGATTTCTGATGGATGTGATAACATAATTCTCACCATCATTGACAGCAGCTAATGCACGTTGCGCAAGCACCCCATTGCCTTCTTGCTGTCGCAGTTCGTTGCCTATCTTGATGAGATTGTCGCGTGTAACCTTAGTATTTCTCTTCCTCAGCTCCTCTCTCAAAAAGTCAGACAGTGAATAATGAAAAAAGTTCTTTTCCTTCAGAAATTCAGCAACGGTGTCTTTTCCAGATCCGTACAGACCGGTAACGCCTATAAGCATAAAACCATCCCTGCGCTGCTGGTTTAAAACCATTACTATTCCGCAATAGTTATGATTAATGCTACAAAAATGTTATAAAGCGGGAATAACTAGCTTGCTGGAAATGAACCACAAAGAACTTTTCACCAAAAAAAGGATCATCTTTTTGCTTTTATTCATCCTATTAGTCTACCTCAGCAACAAAGTCAACTTCTCTGCTCTTGTAGGAGAGCCAAACCAATTCTTCACATTATACCAGTTTTTCGGCCCGGTTGCAGGTGGTTTTCTGGGCAGCATCTTTGGCACAATAGCCGTCCTGCTCGCACAACTGATTGATTTTGTCATTGTGGGAAAACAAGCCTCTTTGATTAACATTGTAAGACTAGCACCAATGGTTTTTGCAGCAATCTATTTTGCAGTATACGCAGAAAAAACAACAAAAAATAAAATGATACAAATCATCATTCCCATCATCTGCATCGCTGCATTTATCCTCCATCCTATAGGCAGGCAGGTATGGTTTTTCTCATTATACTGGCTCATTCCTATCGTTGGTGCCCTCATTCCAGAAAAATGGCGCGGCGCCCTGTTATGGCGCAGCTATGGCGCAACATTTACTGCACACGCGGTTGGCGGTACACTGTGGATATACAGCGTTCCGATGACTGCTGAAGCATGGATTGCTTTAATCCCCATCGTTGCATTTGAGCGCTTCTTATTTGGTGCAGGCATTGCAGGAAGCTATGTGGTCATGAACACCATATTAGATGTGCTCGCAGACAAGTTTGAATGGGCGCAGAAGGTTGCAATGGTTGATAAGAGATACGTGGTAAAATTCGCGTTATCAAAGTAAAAAATAAAAAAGAAAAAGATTAATTCAGTTCTTCTTCCTGTACTTCTTGCTCTTGTGCTTCCTTTCTTTTTTTCTTAGCCATAGATTTCACCCCTAATAATCATCGTCTCCAAAATCATCATCATCATCATCGCCGTCATCGTCATCCCCATCTCCATACTCCTCATCTTTGTCTTCTTCCATCTTACCATCTTCCTTCTTACCATATTCCATCTTTTCTAACTCGTCTTCCCAACTCATTGTTTTCACCTCACAGTATGCCGCCGCAATGGGAGCATATGACTGAAAGCCCTTCAAGCTTTGCTGTGGCAATGTCCTCACCGCAATGAGGGCATTTTGCATCGTCTGGGCTCATGATGGATAAAATGTAAAAAAGCTATATAAAACTGTGGTAGGTATATTGAACATCAAAAAGCGTGAGGAAGTTGAAAACATCAATATCCCAACACTTGGTGAGATTGTAACTATCAATTTGGGATATTGACTGTGCTCAAGAACAACAGTTCTTGACAAAACTACTGCTGAGGTGGCTCAACTTTTTTTTGCTTTAAAAAGAATTCGTTCATAGGGAATTCTTTCTTATCCAGTATCTCATACAACAAGCCGACAGGCGATTCTAAAATGACTTTATTGGGGGCAAAAGGATAGATACGCTGGATAATAACTTCCCGCGCAAAGCGCGTCTGCATCTTAGCAATATATTTGTCCATCTGCGTTAAATCACGGAAGCCCATGATAAGGATATGGCTAGCGTTCGGCTCCAAAACACGATAGGCGTTGATCACATAAGGGATCTGCCGGATGCGTTCAGCTATCTGCGCATCAGAATTGGTATCCCACACCTCTGGGGTGAGCTTAATGACTAATAGTGCCATCACGCCAATGCCTAGCTTCTTGAGGTCAAGAATGGGTGAATAGCCTTTGATGATGCCGCTCTGCTCAAGCTTATGGCGGATTTTAAAGACAGCTTGTGGGCTTAATCCCATCTTTTTTGCAATTTCCGTATCGGGAATCTTCGCATGGACAATGATGCTTTTGAGCACTTCCTGATCATTTCGTGTCAGAGTAGGATGCTCCGTATCCTGCGGCTTCATACGCAGGCATGGGGAGGAGAAATATATAAATGTATTCACTGTGTTTAAAGTGCGTTTAACAACTGTTAAACTCGTTTCACCATCCTCATCACATCCCCAACCAGATACATGCTTCCCGTCACTAACAACAGCTTCCCATCAGAAACCGCATCAATCGCGGCACGCAGCGCTATTGTCGAATCTTTAATCACCGTGACATTGTTGTTATACTTTTCTACAATCTTTCCGAGAACAGCACAATCCAATGGTTTAAAGTTGCCCTCGGTGACAATCACCCGTTCAAACAGCGGAGCGATCATCTGTGCCATCTCATCTGCATTCTTGTCGGAAGCAATCCCAAGCAGCAGAACTTTTCTATCAGCAAGATGTTGAACATAGTCAACAAGCGTCCTAATCCCATCCGGATTGTGCGCACAATCAACCAGCATGTTGTCATACAAATAATCTAATCGTCCCGGCCAATACACATCACGCAGCCCTTCAACAATATCTTCATACGAAACGCCAAGCTGCTCAGCCGCTTTGATGGCTATGCATGCATTTTTCACCTGATGTTTGCCCAATAAAGAGACAAAATAATCTTTTCCTTCAAACGTAAACTCACCCTCCCCTTCCACATCTCCAACAACAAGTGCATCACTCCTTTTTTCCTTAACAACATCAAGTGCAGCGCCATCAACACACGTAACAACCACAGATTTTTCCTTAATGATGCCCGCCTTTTCCGCTGCAATCTTCTCCACCGTATCACCTAAATGTTCCGTATGTTCCAACCCAATCGATGTAATCACTGCAACCTCAGCATCAACAACATTCGTGGCATCCAATCGCCCACCCATCCCCACCTCAACAACCGCAATATCCACTTCCTTTTCTACAAAGTACAGGAATGCAAGTGCGGTGGTAAATTCAAAGAAGGTCGGCTGAACATCCCCCAACCGATCTCTTATATGCACAGTATAATGAATAAAATCTTTGTGGTTAATTTCATCGCCACCAACAACTATCCGCTCGTTAAACTTGACTAAGTGTGGTGAAGTGTATAATCCAACCCTCAGCCCACTTTTCCGTAATATAGAATAGAGCATCGCACACACGCTGCCCTTCCCATTTGTCCCAGTAACGTGAACAACCCTAAACTTTTTCTCGGGATGGTCGAGAATATCCATTAACGCATTCATCCGTTCTAAGCCTAACTTCATGCCGAACATTTCAAGACTATAAAGATAGGTTAATACATCCATAAGGCGATTTCACGGAAAGCTATATATAAACATTTTTAATTGTAGCATCATGCTCACCCAACTCAAACAAGAGCTGCAACAGCACGCATCAAAAGAAAAAGCAACGATATACGCCCGCTTCTTTAAAACAGGAAAGGGCGAATATGGCGAAGGCGATAAGTTTCTTGGCCTGACCGTGCCTGAACAGCGGGCGCTGGCAAAGAAATATGTAACACTCCCTTTTGCAGACATCGAACAATTGCTTGACAGCCCTTATCACGAGCACCGGCTGACCGGCCTTATAATCCTGGTATACAAATACGAAAAAGCCCAAGATGAAGAAAAAGGAAAAATAATTGACTTCTACATTAAGCACAAGCATCGTGCAAACAACTGGGACCTGATAGACTGTGTTGCAGACAAGTTGCTCGGAAAGTACCTCATCGACAAAGACAAGTCACTTTTGTATGAATTAGCAACATCTCAAAGCCTGTGGGATAGAAGAATAGCGATTATCACCACATTTGAGTTCATCAAGAACGATAAGTTTGACGACACAATGCGCATTGCCGAGCTTCTTCTGCAGGACAAACACGACCTCATCCACAAGGCAGTGGGTTGGATGCTGCGCGAAGTTGGCAAGAGAAACCAGGAAATAGAAGAAACATTCTTAAAAAAGCATTACAAACAGATGCCCCGCACCATGCTGCGGTATGCCATTGAGCGGTTTGACAAGAATAAACAGCAAGTTTATTTGAAAAAATGAATGACCACAAGAAGTTGATGAGTGTATTGAACAAGCTTGCACAGCAAGAAAAGTGGAGGAAGATGAAGAAGAAGTCAGGGAAAGTAAAAAGCATCACAAAAACAAAATCAAAAAACATTCGCATCACATTTGACGATAAATCAAGGGTATACGTATTGAAAAGAAATAAAAACCTCTTTGAAACAGCAGAAAAGCTGAAAAAGAACGATGAAATTAGCGTTGCATTACGAACCTATTTGGGAAAATCATACTGCACGAAAATAACAATAAAATGAAGGACATAACCAAGCTCAGAAAACTGTATAAGTTAAAAGAAGTCTACAGGCACAACTCCGTTCAAAATAGAAAAGAAAGCTCTGCTGAGCATACCTGGAGTGCACTGATGCTCGCAGATTATCTTCTCACAAGAACAAAACTGAAGTTGGACAGATTAAAAGTTTATGAACTCTTAATGTACCACGATATTGTTGAGATAGAAACGGGCGATGTCCCTATCCATCATGAAGAAAAGAGGAATAACAAAAAGCACGAAGAAATGAAAGCGGCAATCAAGCTCGCAAAAGAGCTGCCGGAAGAAATAGGAAAAAAGCTGCTGACGCTCTTCACCGAATTTGAAGAGAACAAGACCATGGAAGCAAAATTCGCGCATGCCATCGACAAACTTGACGCACTCATCCATGAGCTCGACTACAAAAAAGACTGGCAAGGCTGGACTGAAGTGATGGTACATAAATATCACGGCGAAGCGCTGAAAGAGTTTCCTAAGCTGCACGCGCTGTTCCTGGAACTTATCGGGATGGTGAAGAAGGAGAAGTATTTTGATGAAATGTAATAAGAGGATGAACGCCGCCTATGCGCTTCTTGCTACCGCAGCCCTGGTAGGATGTGCAAGCCATGAAAGAGCACAGATACAACCAGTCCAGGCAAAACCAGTAAAAAGTGGGGCAAGTGAAGCGATAGACAAAGAGAGTTTCTTTAAAACCGCCGTCCTAGAAGAGAGTACAGATGCTTTAAGTGTGTGGTACACATACAAAAATGGAATTGAAGCCGAAGTCACATATAGAAATAATGAAGGAGTAAGTGAAATTCATATCAATGTCATTGATGACCCATACAACACCCTAACACAGGGAATTATTTTCGCCGACAAAACACCTCTTGAGTCAAGCTATAGGCACACAACGATTGATGGTGTTGTGAAAAAAGCAATAAAGTTCAGGATAGATAGAATCACCATGGCAAGTATCGTTCTCGATGGTTCAGAAGTGATTGTCAAGCTCAGAAAAAAGAGTGGAACAGAAAAGGATTATATTCTTCCACCGGGAATCAAGCAACTCGGGATGCATTACTTAACCGGAATAGAGGACAAACTAGCCATTGAGGCACATCAGAGAGTACTAGATGCGAAAAGCCCGAAAACCCAGAATTTTTAATGCTCACTTCCTCAAAAACTGGAAGTTTTTGACGGCACCAGAAATTCCACGAATTTCTCAGCGCCTTAAAAACATCCTCTCCAGCTCATCCGCAGTAATCCGAACAAATATTGGTCTTCCATGCGGACAATGATACGGCAGGGAACATTTATCCAATTCTTTCAGCCATGATTCCATCTGCTGCACAGTAAAAGTGTCGCCTGCTTTCACCGAATACCTGCACGACATGCGCGTGATGATTTCCTCCGCTTTCTGTTCAACCGCAGTCCTGCCCGAATCGAACTGCTGGATCAAATCACCAAGCAGCTCCTTCGGCTGCGCGCGACCAAATATCATGGGGATTGCACGCAATAAAAAGCTGTTCCGTCCAAATTCCTCAATCAAAAACCCTAATCTCTCAAGCTCATTAATATGTTCGCCAACAACAACTGCATCATGCGGCGCAAACTCCATCACCTCCGCCTCTAGTAATGCCTGCGTCTTGACCGCACTCTCAAGATACTGGCGCATGAAGCGTTCATACAGGACTCTTTCCTGTACAATGTGCTGGTCAATCACCAGCATGCCACCCGGCGTTTCTGCAACAAAAAAGGTCTTGTGGATCTGCCCTAATATCTTCATCGGCGGAAAGGCTGAGCCTTCAATAACCACTGCTCTCGGCTCAGCTGCTTCAAATGCTGCCTGCGCAGAGAGCATCGTCTGCATGCTCGGCTCAAATGCGTATTTCGGCATTGTTTGATAGGATGATAACTGAGAAAGCGTCTCCTGCCGCATCTCGACGTCTGGAATCAGCTCTTCCTTTTCAAGCACATCCCGGATGGCATGATAGACTGCCCTATACACAACCTCGCTTTTCTCAAACCTCACCTCTTTTTTTGTGGGATGGACATTGACGTCAACAACAGAAGGATCAACTTCAACGTGCAGCACGGCAAACGGATAACGATGCACAAACAAAACTGAGTGATAGGCTTCGTGCAGTGCGTGAGTGATCACATGATCTTTTACATAGCGGCCATTGACAAACAGCGTTTGATGCTCTTTATCTCCACGGGTAAATGTTGGTTTTGAGATAAAGCCGGTAATTGTGATCGAACCATCCTTAGTGACCGGCAGCAGCTCCTTGACAATCGCATTGCCATACAGCGAAGCAATCACACTCAACAGATCAGCCGATTCACTCTGCAGCACAATTTTTCCATCATGAGCAACAGCGAACGCTGTTTTTGGATACATCAATGCATAGCGCGTGACAATGTCAATAATATTTTTCAGCTCGGTCGAGTCGCTTTTCATAAACTTCTTTCGTGCAGGAGTGTTCAGAAAAAGATCATGAACCTCAACAATTGTGCCATCTGCTGCTCCAATTTCTTCAACTTTCTGGATAATGCCACCAGAAACAACGATTCGCGTTCCACTCAGCGCTTCTTTCTCTTTTGTTACTAGAATAAAATGCGATACTGCAGCAATACTTGAGAGTGCCTCTCCCCGAAAACCCAGCGTCTGGATGTGATGCAGATCTTCTGCGATGCGTATTTTGCTGGTCGCATGCCGTTCGACAGATAACCGTGCATCCTCTGGTGACATGCCGCAGCCATTATCTTTGACTTTAATCAGCTCCTTTCCTGCTCGCTTTACGTCAACCGAGATAATCGTTGCGCCTGCATCCAACGCATTTTCAACCAGCTCTTTGACCACTGATGCAGGCCGTTCAATCACTTCACCAGCAGCGATCTTGTTGATGATGTCTTCAGAGAGTTGGATTATTTTAGACATGATGCACCCTCTCCATCCTATCCTCTTCCAGCTTTCTCTGCACTTCCATCGCTCTCGTAATCACTTCATCAGGCATCCCCGCCAGACGTGCAACATGCACACCATAACTCTTATCCGTGCTTCCCTTCAGCAATTTATGCAGAAAGATGATGTCATGCCCGTCTTCTTTCACCGCAATGTTATAGTTTTGGATGTTGTTATGCGTCTCCGCCAACTTATTTAATACATGATAGTGTGTCGCAAAAAGCGTCTTTGCCTTAATCGTATGTGCAATATACTCCGCAACACTCCACGCGATGCTCACGCCATCGTACGTTGATGTCCCTCTGCCAATCTCATCCAAGATGATCAAACTTCTCTCGGTCGCATTGTGCAGAATGTTTGCCGTCTCGCTCATCTCAACCATAAACGTGGATTGCCCGGTCGCAAGATCATCCGAAGCTCCTACCCGAGTAAATATCCTATCAACAACGCCGATAGCTGCACTCTCACACGGCACAAAACTGCCCATCTGTGCCATCAACACGATCAATGCAACCTGCCGCATGCTGACCGACTTGCCTGCCATGTTTGGCCCGGTAATGATCATCATCTCATTCTTCTGAACATAGAAATCATTCACAACAAAATCTTCAAGCTGCTCGACCACCGGATGCCGCGAGCCAATGAGCGTTATCTCATGCCCATCATCAACGACAGGCCGCGTATAATGGTACTGGACAGCGCAGCGCGCAAACGACACAAGCACATCAAGCTGTGCAACATGACGCGAAACTTCCTGGATGTGCACCGTATGCTGAGCAATTTTTCCTATAATCTCCTGAAACAAGTCATATTCCAGCGCATTGATCTTTTCTTCAGCATTGACGATCAATTCTTCCTGTTCCTTCAGCTCCTGCGTGACATAACGCTCACTATTGGCAGTTGTCTGCTTGCGGATATAGCTTTCAGGCACTTTTGAAAGATATGAACGGCTCACCTCGATGTAATACCCAAACACATTGTTAAAACGTATGCGCAATGTCTTGATGCCCGTCTTTTCCTTTTCTTTTTCTTCCATCGCGCTGATGATGCGTTTGCTGTTCTTCTTGATGTCATGCAGTTTATCAAGCTCCTCATGATAGCCGCGCTTGATCATGTTGCCTTCACGGAGCATGACCGCAGGCTCATCAAGGATCGCACATTGAACCAGCTGAACAACATCATCTGCAGCCGGCATATTTTTGACGCTAACAAGAAGTTCTGAGGAAGCATCATGCAGCAACCCTTTCAGCGCAGGAACTTTTTCAAGTGATTTGCTCAGCGCAAGCAGATCACGTGCATTCGCATTGCCGTAATTAACCCTGCTTATCAATCGCTCGATATCCTGTATCTGCTGTAATTGTACAACAATCTCGTTTCGCTTCAGTGAAGTATTCTTCAGCCATTCAACCGCATCAAGCCGCTTGTTTATCTGATCAACATGCAGCAGAGGCTCTTTCAGCCATTTTCTGAGCAACCTGCTGCCCATCGATGTTGATGTCCTGTCAATCACCGACAGCAGCGTTCCTTTGGTATCGTTGCGAATGCTTTTCATGAGTTCAAGATTGCGCATCGTGCTTGCATCGAGGAGCATGAAATTGCTTGTATTCTCAACTTTAATCCGATTGATATAGCTCAGGTTTGTCTTCTGCGTTTCTGCGATATACTGCAGCAATGCGCCTGCAGCAGGAACCCCCTCTCCAATTCCAAAGCCATCCATGGTAAGTGTATTGAAATGTGACGTAAGCGCCCCAAGCGCAGCCTCATGCCTAAAATACCGGTCATCGATAGGGTTCACAAACACAGGCTTCAGCTGCTCAAGAAGATCTTTATTGACCGCAAGACTGAGAGGAATAACACACTCTGCAGGTGTAAAGCGTGCAAGCGCATGAGGAAGTGTATTTGTATCGCTTTCTGAAGCGATAAATTCACCCGTTGAAATGTCACACAGCGCAAACCACAGCTTTTCGCCGTGCACATGCAGTGACATGATGTAATTGTTGGATTTTTCCTCAAGCAGCGCGTTTTCCATCACCGTTCCTGGTGTTACAATCCGCACAACACCGCGCTTCACAAGCCCTTTTGCCTTTTTCGGATCTTCCAACTGTTCAACAATCGCAACTTTATAGCCACGTTTGATCAATCGTGACAGATTTTGCTCAAGCGCATGATACGGAACGCCTGCCAATGGCGCGCGCTTCTCTCCCGCTCCGCGAGCGGTGAGTACAATCTCTAATTCCCTTGAAACCGTTTCTGCATCATCATAAAACGTTTCATAAAAATCTCCCATGCGGAACAATACAAGGCAGTCGGGATGCTGCTTTTTGACTTCTACAAACTGCTGCATGCCCGGCGTGAGCTTGTACGACGGAATGTCAAGATAGTTTGATTTCGTTTTTTCATTGATTTCTTCTGATGGTTCTTGCACCTTAATTTCAGGGACAGTATCTACTATTTCCTCTTTCAAAAAACGAGTAAGATCCATAAACACCCCATATCAGCCCAGAAATAGATAGTTTATATAGTTTTCTTCGCAATAGCCCCAGCAAGTTTGCCAATATACTCAACTGCCTGCTTTGGCTTTGAATGTGTAAACACAAATCTCCCTTCATTTACCTCGCCAAGCTTCAATAAGTCATGGGAAGCATCTAATTCCTGCAGCAACAGATACTGTTCAATGATTCTCTTCTCGCCTAAAAAGAACGCACCTGGATTTCTTCTCTCTAATCGCCCTAACTTCTCCAGCTTTTTCTTCAGCCGCTTTTTCATGAAGTAAGAGAAGTGGATGAGTTATATTAAGGTTACCCATATTTTATCTTCAGTCCGAGTACTGATGCAACAATGATAAAAGTAAACGCATTGGCCAATATCACGGGCAAATCCCTAATCAGCGTGCCATAAACCAGCCAAAGGATAACGCCCACAGTCAAGGTGGCATACATTAGGAGCGAAATGTCATCTGTTTTCTTGGTTCTCCAGCTTTTGATCACCTGCGGAAAAGTGGCTACAGTGGTGAGTGTTGCGGCTGCCAAGCCGATAAGAGTGACGGGATTCATGACAGAGAGAAAACAATGCGCGTTTATAAACCATAGCACCAAAATCTATATAAACATTCTGCGGGTCCTAAAAAACTGGGTGTTTCCATGCAACAATATCTTGACCTTTTACAGCATATCCTCAAGAACGGCATACGGAAGGATGATAGAACAGGCACCGGCACGTTAAGCACTTTTGGTTATCAAATGCGCTTCGACTTGTCCAAAGGCTTTCCCTTATTGACCACAAAAAAAGTATATATCAAAGCGATCATCCACGAACTTCTGTGGTTCCTCAAAGGGTCAACAAACATCAAATATTTAGTGAGAAACTATGTGAAAATATGGAATGAATGGGCATTCCAGGTGTACTTGGAAAAGAACAATCTCGAGCAGAACTACCCGCGCTATTCTGAAGCATGGAACAACAAGCTTGCTGAATTTGTTGAGCAGATGAAGAATAACGATGACTTTGCTGACAAATGGGGTGAGCTTGGACCGATTTATGGCAAGCAGTGGACGCGCTGGACTGCGCCCAATGGCACAGAAATCAACCAGATTCAAAGCGTGATTGATCTGATAAAGAACGATCCAACATCGAGAAGGATCATTGTCAGCGGCTGGAATGCCGGCGAGATACAGGAATTGATTAAGGACCACAACCACGCGCCACCGCCCTGCCACACATTGTTCCAGTTTATGGTCGCCAATGGCAAGTTGTCATGCCAGTTATATCAGCGAAGTGCAGACGTCTTCCTAGGCGTGCCATTTAACATTGCATCCTACGCATTGTTGACCATGATGATGGCACAGGTGACAGGGTTGCAGCCGGGAGAGTTCATCCACACCTTTGGCGATGTGCACATTTATTCCAACCATGTCGAGCAGGTCAAAGAGCAGTTGACACGCACGCCACGAAGTCTGCCCACCATGAAGCTTAATCCCAAGGTGAAAAACATCTTTGAGTTTACATTTGACGATTTCACATTGGAGAACTACAATCCGCATCCGCCCATCAAGGCGCAGATTGCGGTTTAAAATGGAACGCATCATCATCTCCGCCATGACAAGGAAGAATCACATCATTGGTAAAAATAACTGGCTTCCCTGGAACATTCCCGAAGAATTGAATCATTTCAGAAAAATAACAGAAAATGGCATTGTCATCATGGGCAGAAAAACATATGATTCTATTGGACGGCCGATGCCAAAGCGAAGAAATATCATTGTAAGCCAAAGCACAGATCACATCGATAAGGTGGAAGTCGCACCCACAGTAGAGAAAGCGCTCGACATGGCAAAAAAAGCCAACAAGCCCATTTTCATCATTGGCGGTGCACAGATATACAAGTACGCGTTGGACAATAAGTTAGTCGATAAGATGTATATTTCCTACATTAAGAAAGAATATGACGGCGACACAACCTTTCCACATTTCGATGAAGACGAATGGGAAATAGAGAAGAGAGAAGAGCATGATGAATGGGATTTTGTTGTATATAGGAAGAAATAAAACATCAACTGCGGAGCATATCAAATGCAAAGCACCATAAGATTCTGCGACGCTATTGAATTTTGCCCGTTTTAACTAAAGCTACTACATAACCACAACTTATATAAAACAACCCTGACTGGCAGCAATTAATGCACTCTCTAAAAGAAGACCCAGAAATCTACGAGCAAATAAATTTAGAGCAACAACGTCAGCACGACGTCTTAAACATGATTCCTTCTGAAAACTATGTCAGCAAAGCAGTGTTAGAAGCAACCGGCTCAATCCTAACCAACAAATACTCAGAGGGCTATCCATTCAAGCGCTACTATCAAGGGCAAGCACACATTGACATCATCGAAAGCATTGCCATTGAGCGTGCAAAACAACTCTTTGGTGCAGAACATGTCAACGTCCAGCCATTATCCGGCAGCCCCGCAAACATGGCCGTATTCTTTGCATTACTTAATCATAAAGACAGGTTCATGGGCATGCGCCTTGACATGGGCGGCCATCTCACGCACGGCTCTCCCGTCAACTTCTCCGGAAAACTATTCACCCCAGTTTCCTATGGTGTAGATAAGCAAACCGGTATCTTAAACATGGACGAAATACGGACATTAGCAAAAAAAGAAAAGCCAAAACTCATACTCAGCGGATTTACTGCCTACCCGCGTACCGTCCCATTCAAGGAATTCCATGAGATCGCAGAAGAAATAAATGCTTACTCGATGGCCGACATTGCGCATATCGCTGGCTTAATCGCGGGCAACGCTCATCCAAGCCCTTTCCCATTCACAGACATAGTGACCACAACAACCCACAAAACATTGCGCGGCCCGAGAGGCGCGATGATCATGTGCAAGAAAGAAGATAGATTAGCAATTGACGAAAAAGCAAAAAATTTGGCAAAAAAAATAGACAGCGCGGTCTTCCCGGGATTACAAGGGGGCCCACATGAAAATGTGATTGCAGCGAAAGCAGTCGCATTCAAAGAAGCGATGTCTGAGGATTTCAAACAATACGCACACCAAATTGTGAAAAACGCAAAAGCGCTCGCCCAATCATTGATGGACAACAACATCAAGCTCGTCACCGATGGCACCGACAACCATCTTATCTTAATTGATCTGCGTCCTATGGGCATCGGATTGGGAAAACAAGCCGCTATTGCCCTGGAAGAAGCAGGTTTCTGCACCAACTGCAACACCGTGCCCTATGACCCATCAACGCCATTCAAGCCGAGCGGTGTACGCTTGGGCACCCCAATCCTGACGACAAGAGGCATGAAAGAGTCTGAGATGAAATTTATCGGCGAGTCAATGGCAAAAGTGCTCAAAGACATGAACAACAAAGAATTGAAACAAAAGCTCAAAGCAGAAGTGAAGGAGCTCTGCGACCGATTTCAATGACTGGCAAACTCATCGTGTTTGAAGGATTAGACAGCAGCGGCAAAGCAACACAGACACAATTGCTTCTTAAGCGGTTAAAAAAGCACAACATCCCTGCAGAAACGATTGACTTCCCCCAATACCATCACTGGAGCGCTGTTTTCGTTGAAAAATATCTAAACAATGAGTTTGGACATGTTGATCCCTACAAAGCCTCTTTATTTTACGCGTTAGACCGCTATGCAGCAGCAAAAAAGCTCAACGAGTGGTTAGAACAGGACAAGATCATCATTGCCAACCGTTACACGCCTGCCAACCAGGCCTATCAGGGAGGAAAAATAAAAGATGCCGAAAAAAGAAAACAGTTCCTTGCCTGGCTTGACAATATGGAGCACAACATCCTTTCACTTCCACGCCCAACACTTGTTATCTATCTCCATGTTCCATTGGAAATCAGCCAGAAATTGCTGGAAACAAGAAGGCCAAAAGAATACATTAAGGTCGGCAACAAAGATCTGCATGAGAAAGATATCAACCTGCTGCGCTCAACGAAAGAGGTCTATGACACCCTTGCGCAAGACCAAAACTGGCGCACAATTGAATGCGCTGCAGACAATATGCTTTCGAAAGAACAAATCAATGAAAAAGTATGGGAAGAAGTCAGAAAAATAGTATAACTCAATCAGTCTCTTTTCCCTCATCCGCCTTCTTCCCGTCAAAAGCAGTCAATCGTTTACATCCTTCCTGTGCCTTATAGCTTATCGAACTTTTGCCTATCATTTTCCTGTGCTCCCAAACCCATTGCTGCCGCGAGCTGTTGCTGTTAACTCATCAAACACAAACTGCGCGCGTGCAACTTTGTTGATAATAACCTGTGCCACTCGTTCTCCTTTTCGCACAATAAATGGCTCTTGGCCATGATTGATCAAGATCACCGATATTTCTCCTCGAAAATCAGCATCAATCGTCCCCGGTGTGTTCACCATTGAAATTCCGTGCTGCAGCGCTAACCCGCTTCGTGGACGAACTTGCGCTTCATAACCTTGCGGCAGCTCAAGTGCAATGCCTGTAGGAATAAGTTTTCTTTCTCCCGGCTGCAGAACAACGCCATCAACCGCAGCGCACATATCGAAGCCAGCGGCAAGCGCAGAATGATAAGAAGGAACAGGAACATCACCCAGCCTTTTTACTTTTACTGAAACCGTTTCCATGAAAAAAACAAAATCAAATTTCTATATAAAGAATGTTGATGTTGAACATATAGGATGGAAGTGGACACTACTGCGGAGTCGCCATGTCAAAGAACGTATTAAGGCTGTCATGTACAATACTCCCGTTCAACGCATCAACTTTTACATTCAATGCAGCAAACGTTCGCGTGATAAACGTCACATTCCACATGACCTTATCCAATTGCTGCAGAATAATGATCCCTTTCAGCACCGGATGCTGAGGATATTTCTTTTTTTGCAGCGCAAGTGCTGCTTCCAAGGCTTCTGTTTCACCGATTTTAACGTTATCAAGCTCAAGTTCCTCAACGATCCCTTCCTTCTTAAAAACTTCTTCTGCAGGCATCCGTTCGATGTGATCACCAATAACAAACGTCGTTACTTTATCCAATTTCTTGTCGTAATATCCTATCTGCCACTGCACAACATGGAGCTGCTCATCAATCTCTCCAAATAAATGAGACAGATACTGTTTGTTTTTCCACTTTTTGAAAACAATGCTTGAAAAAAGCATCTGATATGCATGTTTGTAATCCATACCTACTAAGACAAGGAAAGAGTATATAATCCTTACCCAAACATCCTTCTCGCATTCGCAACAATATGCGCCTCGAGCTCATGCTTCTTCTTCTCTATCTCTGCGTTCTTTAGTCTTATCCGCTCATCAAGCCGAGTACTAAACTCTTTCTCAAGCTGTGCTCTTATCTGTCTTCCTTTCTCTTTCACTCGACTCTGCAGCTGCTGCCGGTGCGCTTTCTGCATCTCACGAAGCTTCTCTATAAGCTCTGCATGAAGTCTGCTTTTCAGCTCTGCAGAGCGCTGCTCAAATGCATAACTGAGATTCTCTTTGTGCTGCCCAAGAGCAGTGTGTGCGTTCTCCTGTGCAAGTGCAATCGTCTTTGTCGCTTTCTCGTTCAGTCGGCTGATTTTCTGCTTCATGAGTACGAGTTCACGCTCCATTCTTTTCTCCTTCATTTTCTGCTTCGACATCAGCACCTTTTCTTTGTGTCTCACCGATTTTATGCTTTCCTGCACTTTTACTCGCTGTCGGACAAAACGCGCTTTCAGTACCTGCTTGAGCCGTATCACGCGAGCTTTTTCATCCCTCAGCGAGGCTTCCAGCTTCCATCCATGCGCTTTTATTTTTTCTCTTTGCTCTTCAAGCGCAGCTTGAAGCGATTTCTCCTCTCTCTCCAGATGAGCCTGCTCCTTTTTTCTGAGCTGACCATACTTTCTCTGCAATAGTGCGCGCTCTCTCTCCATCAACTTCTTTCTCCGTCGTTTCTGCAATCCAAGATGCTCCTCTGTCCTCTTGAGCTGTGCAGCCTTATGATGCAACATGTTCCGCTGTACTGCAAGCATCGATGAGAGCTTCTTCCGCTCACGCTCTCTCATCTCCCTCAACTTATTATGCACGACAGCATGCTCACGCTCGGCATGATGGTGAAGCATTTCTTCATCACGCTGGAGCAGTTCCCGCCGCTTATCGAGCTCTGTTATGCGCGTCTCAAAGAGCTTATCGAGCTGCCTCTTCTTCTGACGCAATTTTTGCGTATATTTTTCAGCGTTTGCTTTACGTCTCTCTTCAGCTTTGATTGATTCCGCCAGCTTTCTGCGCAGCACGGCCATTGCCATATCATATGTCCTATGGAGCACGAGTTCCTTGCCCGACAGTTCTTGTGTCTTTATATCCATCGCATTGTGCAGTGCTGCGAGCTTCTGCTCCATCCGTGAGCGCACGTTCTTTACGAACTCCTCCCGCTTCCTTCCAAGCGATGCACGCAGTGACCGCTCTTTTTCTTCCAAGGCTTTCACTTTTTTCTCAATCTCATCGCGTGCAGCAGCTTGGACAGCGTCCGTTTCAACTCTGAGTGCATTCATCTCATTTCTGAGATGGCTGCGTTCTTTCCTGAGCTTTTCAACAAGCAACCAGTCTTTCTTCTTCGTACGCTTCCACTGTTCCATCATCCTGCGTGCTTTCGAGCGAAGCGTTTCTCTCTGGTGTTTCAGGCGTCTCCAGCCGCTTCGCAGCGCTACTCGGGATTTCAAAAGATCTACACTGCCCTGTTGCTCCTGCGCCTTCAGCCGCTCAATCTCGTTCATAAGCTTTCCATGCTCTTGTTTTGCACGTATCTCCGTCTGTGCACTATGCACATCAAGCTGGTGCTCCTTCCGTTCAAGCCCTTCTGCAACTGCTTTCAGCTCAAGCTGCTTCTGTGCATGTAGTTCGTGAAGTGCTCTTACTTTGCTGTGCAAAGCATCCCCTTTTTTTGACAGCCGCAAGGCTCTCATCTGCAGCTGCTCCTTCAGCTTTTCAAGCTTGAGTGATAATTCTTGCCTGCTATCTTTTCTTGCACGTGCAAATTCAGCATACAGCGCCCTGCGCTTGGTTTCCAGCTCTTTATACAGTGTATGCTCCTTTTTCATCAGTAATCGTTCCCTGCTGTTGAGCGACGCCGAACGCTGTTCAAGCCTCAACGTTCTTGCTGCAAATCTTTTGCAAAGTCTCTCTTTATGTCGTGCAATCTCCTCACGTGCGGCCGCTTTTGCATCGGACAGCGTCTTATGTTCTTCTTCTTTCATTGCTGCAAGCTCGCGTTCAAGCGACGTCCGCGTAGCCAAAAATCGTTCGTCAAGCAGCGCCCTCCGCCGCGCAAGCCGCGCCTCCCGTGTTCGTATAGACCGCAGTTCTGATTCGAGCACAGCGTGCTTTTCCGCAAATGCCTGTTGCAGTGCTGCTTCTTTACGCGCCATGTGTGCAGCAAACCTATTCCCTTTCTGCCTGTTGCTCTGATGCAGCCTTTCCAGAACTCTCTTTTTCTGCTCATTCAACCGCTGTGCGCTCTCACGAACAAGCTTCTCTACAGCATTCTCTTTTTCATGCTCAAGTCTCTTATTCAGCTCTATCTCAAAGCGCCGCCGCACTTCTTTCATCAATTCAGAATGGAGCTTCTTTTGATATTGCTCATGAAAGGTATGAATCATCTCTTTGTATCGCTGTGCAAACTGTTTTTGCTTCTCTGCATTGCGCGCGCGGAACCTGGCACGTGTTGCAGCATCTCTTTCCCTCAATTGTGCGACCAACTCAGTTTCCCTTTCCTCAACTTTGCGGTGTATTTCTGCCTTTACCGCTGCGGTAAAATCTCTGTAGGTTGTGTTGACCAGTATACCAACACCTGAACCAAACTTAACCTTGGCAATGGTTGCTCGTGCTCTGAGTTTCTCTCGGAGCAGTTTGATTTGTTCGCGCAGACGGGACACCGATTGATGAGTGCGTGGGGTACGCTGGACTGGAGCGTGCTTGATACGTTGAGTCCGCTTCGAGCGCCTGCCAATAAGCTCTTTGAGCGTGTGAAAATCCTTGACAGCATCAGGAAGCCGGTCGACATTGTGCAGTTTTGAGTAGACCAGCTTCGTCTCTTCCTCAAAGCCGCGCGTGTCCATCATGTCAAGCTGATGGCGCAGCGCTTCCATCTTCGCTATCTTCCTCGTCAAATCATCGAATTCTTTCTTGACGTCTTCGAGGGTCATACTATCACCGCAGGATTACCTCTTTTTTCATAAGGCAGCTTAAATAAAACTAATATATAATAGTTATGGTGTATGCATAAGCTTAAAAGGAACTATAACACCGAAGCTATATGCCTCTTCAACTCATCGACAAAGAAATGCAGCTTTCCAAACGCCAGCTTGAGCTTCTCGAAAAGCAGCAATACCGTATGGTCGGCCACCATTCCGCCGTTAAAGTCTGCCACTGGACAAAAAGCATGATCAACAAGCGCGGCGGCTGCTACAAGTACAAGTTCTACGGCATTCGCTCCCATCAATGCATGCAGATGACTACAAGCATGTTTTGCGCATCGCGCTGCTCATTCTGCTGGCGTGGAGAGAAAGCTCCCGTCTCAAAAACATGGTACGGTCCGGTAGACCAGCCGGAGTTCATCATCAAGGAAGCAGTAAAAAAACATCTCGACCTGCTCATGGGCTTTAAGGGAAGTGAGAAAGCAAGCAAGCCCATACTTGACCAGATGACCGATGTGAGGCATGTTGCGCTTTCGTTGACCGGTGAACCGATTACATATCCATTACTGAATGAAATACTCGAACAATTCCATCAGAGAAAGATTTCAACGTTTCTTGTCACAAACGCACAATTTCCTGAAGCGATGGAAAAGATAAAGAATGTGACGCAATTATACATCTCAGTTGATGCGCCCGACAAAGTTTCCTTAAAGAATGTCGACCGGCCATTGTTCAAAGATTACTATGAACGGTTGTTAAAAAGCTTAGACCTCATGGCAAAAGCTTCATACCGAACATGCATCCGCCTGACCATGGTCAAAAATCTCAACGACAATAACATTGAGGGTTATAAGCAGCTGATTGAGCGCGGCCAGCCTGATTTTGTCGAAGTGAAAGGATATATGCACGTTGGCGCGTCGCAGAAATTCCATACGCGTGAGAATATGCCCAACATGGAAGAGATACGCGCGTTTTCACAAAAGCTCGAAGCTGCACTGCCCAACTACAAGATGATCTCAGATCACGAGCCATCGCGTGTTGTCTGTTTGATGCGCAATGGTGCAAAACAATATATTGATTTCCAGAAGTTCTTTGAGATTGTGAACACGGAAAGCGTTGCACAGGCTGAGGAGTACAGCAGCGACAGGATGATGCCAAATTAGCTATGCCGGACAATTGCAGTGAGTTGAGGTCTTTTCCGAAGTGCTGGCTTTCGTACTTTTCGGCCATCATGGCCACCTATCATATGATCAGGACGAAGAACGCGGCGCGGAACGAAGGGAATAGAATCGACACGCCCATAAAAATCTCTTTGGTTTAAATAGCGTGGAGAAGACGAAAGGAGAGCTTCCAGAGCGCCATCGCACGCAGGAGCAGGAGTTTGAAAAGCCCAAAGGATAGGATCAAGAGGTCGTGCAGCAATAGTACACAGCATCAAATAAGCAATTGGATCACCGAGAATGCCCAACCGTTCACCGTTGCCAGTATATGCCATAAGTTTCCTATATTTGCTTGCAATTAATAAAATGTTCTAGAGCGTCAGCACCATTCCCTTCCATCCAGGGTTCACGCAGACCGTGTTGCCGATCTTGTCCTGCTCGCCTTCATTCTCATGGATATGGCCCGAAATGGCAAGGAGTGGCTGAAGTCTTTCAATCCCTTTTCTGACATCTGCATTGCCCACATGATCTTTGCCTATGAGATCTAATGTCGTCTTATACGGTGGCGCATGCGTCACTAAGACTGTTTTACCATGCACCGTTCGTCTCCATTCCCGCTGTAGTTCACGAAACTCATCCGAATGTCGCGTAAAGCCGTCTGTTCCCCATCCTAAAAAAGTGATGCTATCCTTGCTCCACTGCTGTTTGTGCAGATTCACAATATTTTTGAATTTCTTCGTATGTTTTTCAACCGACTCAGGCGACTCATGATTGCCCGGGATGATCAACACAGTTTTACCAATGCTCTCTAACTCTTTCAGCACAATGGTTATCTGATTCTCAAACACCGTGAAATCGCCCGCACAGACGATGATGTCGATGTCATCTTTCTTCGCCCGCTGCACTAACTTCTTGAGAAAGCTTGTATCGCCATGCGTGTCAACGAATGCCATGATTTTCATAACGGACCAAGAAGAATTAAGAGTTATATAAATATAGCCCGTAGCAAAATAACCACTTAACAATGACTAAAATAGAAAGATTTATAAGGAGGGAGCTTAAAATCAGACTTATGAAAGCAACTTTAGAGCAACGGCTTCAGCAGATCAAGAAAATTAAATTTTTTCATGGAGGCCCAAGCTATGTGGGGACACAGGAAGCCTTGAACTATATTCGAGGGACTGAGCAGATCGAAACACGGCCTAAAGCAATAGCAGACGCAATTAATGTAAGGCTTGGAGATACACAATACCCCGCAACGCAAGAGCGTGTAGCAGCGATAGTAGAAACGCTATACGAACTGGCAGGCGCACTACAAGATGTTGACTTAGAAATCACTCATGATGTCTTCTTCTCTATGGACTATGAAAAAAAGACTATACGGACTGGAGTTGATCGGGCAGCTATTGCGCAGTTTGCAAAAATATTCAGAGAAGCGAACAAGTGTGGAGTAAATGACGATCAATCGATGCAGAAATTTCTTGCTGGACACTACCTGGCTGAAACTTTAAGAAAAAAGGGAAAGAAAGTGCCAAAAAAAGTATATGTTGAGAAGACTTTCGATGAGTTCGTGAAACTTTTTGGAGAAAGCAAATATGCAGAATATGATATTTTAGCGCGGACATTCTTTAGCCCTCTAACTTTAAGCAAAAGAATGAGATACGACAGAGTAGAATTGCAAAAAGAACACCAGCAGGAAATGATAGACCTCTATCTCAAACAAGGCGGCTTTGAAACAGTGACCGCCGCAAACGTCACTGATGCAACACAAGCATATTCTGCAATCGTCCATGCTGTCGTGGGAAAGATAAAAATGAGAAAAGAAAGGCTGGAAAGGCTCAGAGGATTAAATGTTCCAGATGTAACTATTCAAAGAGAGGAAGACATGGTGGAACAAGCAGCACTGCTTCGCCAAGCCTTTGGCAGAGAAAAAACATATGTCCTCAGAAGGTTAGACCAATACCTGAAAGCCTAACCCACCCCATAATAATCCTCCAGCACCACCTTATCAACATCATCAACGCCGACAAGATAAAACCGTCCTTCGCCAACCTCAGCCAACTTCTGGGCAAACTTCTCTCCTTTCGAATCTAAATTAATCCCAACAACACTCACCGTTATCCCATGCGCACGCGCAACCGACACCGCCTCAAGTGTCTCTTCCTCCGGCTTTTTCCCAATAGTGGGCAGCGCATCGCTCAGCAAGATCAAATGCTTTGTTACTTCTTCGCGCGGAAATAATTCGATCGCTTTCCTCACCGCAGAAACAATATCCGTTTCAAACGCTGCACGAACCGCAGTAATTGTTCGTAACAACAGTCCAAAATCTGACGTTGGTGCAACCTCTTCTTTGACATCTTTAGAAAAAACAACCATGCCAACTTTATCTTTTCTCTCAACTGCTGCAAACGCCAGCGCAACACCTGCTTTTTTCGCAACATCAAGCTTCTTCCCTTTCATGCTTCCCGACGCATCAATTCCATAAAGGATGTACACTGCCCCATGCCGCAAGCGCTCGTGCGCTTCGAGATCACGTACTTCCAACGCCGCATGCCCGCGCCGCAATGCCCGTTTCACGCTTCTTTTCAATGCTATATCCCTATACCGGTCGCCCTTCTTAAACGAATGCGTGTCACCTTTGCTTCCATACACATCTTTTCGTGTGCTGAGCTTCTCACCCAATAAATTCTTCGAGGCAATCGCATCCAACTCCTCGACATATAACACAAGCGCAGCAAGCTGCATGCCCTTCGAAGTTATTCGATACTCATCATCCACCAATCCCTTTTCCTTCAACAGTTCAACATGCTCCAAAATGTTCTTCTTCAACTCTCGCTGAAACTCAGGTATCTTCACATTTCTTCCCACATAATCCGCATCATATCCTGAAATCAAATTCACAAAGGTCTTGCCATACAACTTTTCCGCCTGAGAATAATTTTGCACGAACTGCTCATAAATATCATCCGGCACAAATCCGCCAAAACCCTGATTGATGGCTTCTTTGATCAGCTTGCCGTCGTCTGCCTGCTTTTCTTCAATCACCGAATGCATCAAGCCCTGGCCAATCTCGGTCAACCCTAATTTTCCGGTTAATTCAAATATCTCATCCTGGCCACGGCCGCTAAAGGCCATCACCACCGTCGCTCTTCAAGTCTTTCTTGTTTTTCTGATAGAAAGAGAGGAATCGTTCTTCAATAAACGTTTCTTTCTCTTTTACATACTTTAAGCTTGGCTTGAGTTCAATGCGGTGTGCAAGCACAGAAACAACACAGTCTTTCACATCGTCAAACGAAACACTCGCCCTTCCACCCAAGACAGCGGTTGTCTGTGCGCGTTCATATAACGCCAAACAGGCTCGCACACCCGGAACTTTTTCCAGCTCTTCATCCTCCCGCAATGTTCGAACAAATTTTACAACAAAATGAAGCAAATGCGCAGGAAACGAAACAATCTTCTTTCCTTTTTCCTCAATGATTGTCTGCTCAACCTCATCTGTTTCAGGATAACCCATGTGAACAACATCAAAGCGGTCTAACAACACATCACTTAACTTCTCCGTATTCACATCCGCCGGATTCATGGTGGCGATCAACAAAAAGTCCGTCTGAAAATCAACATCATAACTCCCCAGTGTTGCCTTCCCTTCCTCAAGCACCTGCAATAATGCGTTTTGTAATTTTTCAGGCGCTCGATTGATCTCATCAAAAAACAGCACGCCATTGTTTGCCTTAAAAATTTTGCCCGGCGTAAACGCTTCCACGCTTAATGGCCCAAACTGCAACGCCTTGATCGGATCGATATCGCCCAACAAATCTTCAGCAGTTAAATCCGGACTTCCTTGTACACGTACAAAGCGCTCTCCCCCTCTCACTTTCTTTACCTTTGCATTTTTACCCACATGTCGGAAATCAGCGGATTTCTGAGCATGCTCAAAAGCAGAGCTTTTGACACAATGCGGACACTGCGGCTTGGCAGGATCACAATGCCACGGGCAATCATTGACTTCAACCGCAGGCAGAATCTTTGCAACATTCTTTGCCAGTGTTGTCTTCCCAACACCCGGCGCGCCCATAATGATGACATGATGCCCTGCTAGAAGTGCGCTTTTCAGCTGCCGTTTAACATCATCCTGTCCTATGATATCCTCGAATTCTGCTTTTTCTATGACACGCAACTCCATACGCTAGTTCCTGAAGAAAAGAGTATATAAAATATTCGCCTAAACCACCCTATTTATACTTTACTATCAAGAAATGCACGACACCATCCCTAAAACTCCGTCCGTAAGCCCCACAACCTTTATAAACAATCCTTCTTCATCTCCCTTTTTTAGGGGGTCGATATCATGGCATTTGAAGCATTTGCGTTACCATTTGTATTTATTGTAAGTGTTCTTGCATTGGGATTTGCATATTATCTGACAAAAAACATCCTCAAAGAGGACCAGGGCACCCCGCCCATGCAGGAGATTGCAAAGGCCATCAAAGAGGGTGCTGAAGCATTCCTCAAGCGCCAATACAAAACCATTGCCATTCTTGCAGTGGTCGCAGCAGCGATGATTTTTGGCATCTACACCTATGCTGATAACCTGCCGCTGGCAGTGAACACCTCAATCGCGTTTCTCGTGGGCGCAGCATTCTCAGCCATCGCGGGAATCGTTGGCATGGCAATTGCAGTGAGAGCAAATATCAGAACGGCCGCAGCCGCAAAAACAAGCATTTCAAAAGCGATTAAAATTGCATTGAGAGGGGGAGCTGTTTCTGGCTTTCTTGTTGTCGCCCTCTCATTGTTAGGTGTTGCTGGATTATATTATCTCTATGGTGCTGATCCCAAAGAAACACCATTCATGATCGTCGGTTTTGCTTTTGGCGCATCATTTGTCGCATTATTCGCGCAGCTCGGCGGCGGGATTTACACAAAAGCAGCCGATGTTGGTGCTGATCTTGTTGGAAAAGTAGAAGCAGGCATTCCTGAAGATGACCCGCGAAACCCCGCAGTGATTGCGGATCTTGTAGGTGATAATGTTGGAGACTGTGCAGGAAGAGGTGCAGACCTGTTTGAAAGCACTGCTGCTGAAAATATAGGAGCGATGATACTAGGAGTAGCACTCTACCCTGTCTTTGGTGTCGCAGGCATTTTATTCCCTTTAGTTGCTCGCTCTTTCGGACTTATTGCCTCAGCGATAGGAATTATGGCAGTCCGACCATCAGAAACTGAGGATCCAATGAAAGCCCTGAACCGGGGTTATTATGTTACCGTCGTTCTTGCAACGATTGGTTTCTATATAGCAACAGAGATCATGCTCGACAACATATGGTTTTTCTATGCAGGATTAGTAGGCATTGTTATGAGCCTGTTGTTTGTCTACATTACCCAATATTACACAGAGTATAAGTATCGTCCAGTCAAAGAAATTGTCGAAGCATCAAAGACCGGTCCGGCAACGAACATCATTGCCGGGCTTGCAGTTGGCTTGGAAAACACTGGCTTACCTATTATTGTGATTAGTGTCGCATTGTTCCTCTCATACATGTTTGGCAACCTCAGTGGTGTCGAACATGGTGGCTTATACGGAACAGCAATTGCCACGATGGGCATGCTTTCAACTGCAGCATATATTCTCGCAATGGACACATTTGGCCCAATCACCGACAATGCCGGTGGTATTGTCGAAATGTCCGGCGCACCGGAAAATGTGAGAAAGCGAACTGATCGCTTGGATGCGGTAGGCAACACCACGAAAGCGCTTACCAAAGGATACGCCATCGGCAGCGCAGCCTTGGCAGCGTTCCTGCTCTTCTCTGCATATTTGGGTGAAGTGACAAAGCTAACCGGAAAGGCTTTTTCAACCGTTGACATTGCAAAAGTGCCCGTGTTTATTGGCGCAATGCTGGGCGCAATGCTTGTGTTTGTTTTCAGCGCACTTGCAATTCGTGCGGTTGGCAAAACGGCACAATACATTATCACCGAAGTGCGCAGACAGTTTAAAGATAAATGCATTATAAATGGGACGAAAAAACCGGACTATGCAAGCTGTGTTGATATCACAACGCGAGGAGCGTTAAGGAATATGATCCTCCCTGGCGTGTTGGCGGTCATATTCCCGATTATCGTTGGTGTTCTCCTGAAAGCAGAGGCAATGGCCGCTTTTTTAATGGTTGCAACGATTGCAGGTGTCCTGCTCGCCATCGTGCTCAACAACGCAGGCGGCGCATGGGATAACGCGAAAAAGTATATTGAAAGCGGCGCATTGGGCGGCAAGGGCAGCGAAGCGCATAAGGCGGCAGTCGTCGGTGACACAGTGGGAGACCCATGCAAAGACACCGCAGGACCTTCATTGCATGTCTTGATCAAGCTGCTAGCAACTATAACGCTCGTGTTGGCACCGTTGTTTTTGTGAATTAAATCATCCCTAACAACACCATCACAACCCCGGCAACAACAGGAACAATCACATTGTCATCAACTTTCCAGTTCTTGATCGTGATGTCCAGCCCTTCAATCAGCATCGCAACCGTTGCTCCCGCCAGTGCTGCCCAAAACGACACAAAAAAGCTAGCAGCAATCGCACCAAAAACAATGGCTGCAATAATCCCTTCCCATGTTTTCTTCGGATTGATGTAAGCAATTTTCCCATACGGTCCAGCAAGACTTGCAACGCCATCGCTCCATGCGAGGATCATGAGGGATGCAACCGCAATATCTTTTGGAAAAAGCCACACCGATAAAACCATGCCAAGCACAAAGAACAGCGCTCCTAATCCCGGAAAATAGCTCATCTCTTTCCTTCTTCCCATATAAAAAATGAACTGATGGATGACCGGCATTTTAAAGAAAAGATAGACAAAAAACACAAGAACAAGCGCTCCAAGCAGCGCAACAAAGTGCAGCTGCGTCATATAACCATAGGAGAAAAGCAGCGCAAGCGCAGTACCGACAATAATATGAAACGACTGCCGCTTGATTTCCGTCTTGCTTATTCTCATATGAACCAGAGCCAGATGCCCGCTCCGAACAGGCTTATGAGTGTAACGGCTGTTGCCGCTATGCAGACACCAATCACGCTTGCAATAAAAAACTTTTGGAATGGGATGCCGAGCGTATAGGCACCGATAGCGGCAGTGTAGACACCTGTTCCCGGAATGGGCACACCGATAAAAAGAGCAATGCCAAGAGTGCCGTATTTTTCAACATAAGGGTGCACTTTTCTCTGGCTGCGAAGAACCGTAGAGCTCCAAAAGCGATCAAAAAAAGCAAGACGCCTGAACCTGCTCTCAAGAAAATGCAGGATAGCGTAGGAGAGTGGTGCAACGAGAACATTTGAAATAACAGAAACAATCACTACCACAGGAAGAGAAATATCAGAAGCGAATATGCCATAAGGAATGCCACCACGCACTTCTGCTACAGGAGCGATTGAAAGAAAGATAATCCAAAGAAGGTCATTCATAATTATTCCTTATTCGCCAGCACCCATATCGTCTTCAGCGCAACAATCACTGCTGCTGGAACGACAAAGACAACGATGTTGCTTAACACCGTCCTTAGCCAGACACCAATGTAGGGGATTAATCCGAGATTAACGACACCAGCTAAGATCAATGCAACCGTCGCAAGCAAAAACTCGCTCCGCTCTCGCACCGTAACATTCAGCAGCCCAACAGCAATTCCCAATGCAAAAAGCGCAGTAAGCATCGCGCGATCGCCCACAGCACTGTTAAAAAAACCCCCTAAGACGGCAACTGCTGCTCCTGCCAGAAACGCCCAATGGCCGAGAGTCTTTGATGAACGCGGATCAATTCCTACATTCTTTTTTTTTGCCATAATTCCACCTCATTTCCCCCTTGATTGAAACCAATTCCTCAGCGTAGCAAAAATGCTTCGGTCGTAATCAATCTCAGCCAGCGCAGCTGCAATCTGCCGGAAAGAGCGCGATGCATGCGTGCGCGGCTTATGCTCTACTGCTGGTTTTGTCCCCGCTATGCTTGCTGGAATATGAATATCATCGCGCACAACACCGAGAATGTTCACACCAGAGGCCTCCTCAATCTCTTTCGGCGTCAATTCAAATTTCTTTCCGCGGACTTTGTTCAGGACCAAGCCAACGATGGGTGTCTTCTTCTTCTGCGCCATCTTCACTGCATGCAGTGTTGCGCTTAACGTCGGATAATCCGGACTTGTCACCACAAGAAGCTCATCGCTTGCGACGATGGTCGCAAGCATATCATCATTTAACGTTGGAGCTGCATCGATAAGGATATAATCATACAATTTCTTTACACCACTGAGTTTTTCTTTCAGCAGATAAGGATTGACTTTCTCGCCAACCAGCGAGCACGGCAAAATATCAAGGTTTTCGCTATAGTTATGTACCGCCTCATATGCAGTTACTTTACCTGCAAACACATGGTGCAGCGTCTTTTCCGGCGACACGATGCCAAAATGGAGCGCAAGATTGGGCGAAGTGAAGTCTGCATCCACCAGCAGGACTTTTTTGCCCAGCTCTGCAAGCGCGCTACCAAGGTTGCATGTTGTAACAGTCTTGCCGACTCCTCCTTTGATTGATATGACGCCGATGGTTTTTGCTGTCATTTGTAAACCTCCTTTAACTGGTTGATGATGTTCATCCGTTGATCATGTGATTGTCTGAAAAGAAACGCCGGAGGCGTAAATTCAATTCTGTAGTTCAAAATCTTATTGAGTAGGGGAACTTTAACTGGCTCTGGGGATGATGTGTCTCCAAAAAGCTCGCGCATCGCAACACGAACCTCTACATCCTGCTGCTCGGTAATCGCTGTTGGCACTTGTGTCCGCAGATTTTTGTACCGCTTGTACTTGTTTTCAACGGGCGCTGCAGTGCTCCTGAATGGACTAACGCTGTCAAGAACTGAATGCAGCGCTGCTGTTAATCGTTCACGCTCTAGCACTCTCCGCTCCGCGCGCACAGCATCATGGACGGCTGCTTGCTCAACTGGTTTGTCTAATAAGGTCATAAGGACAGCCTGTTGTTTGACTTCAGCTGGCCTGCTTCCTAAGTCAAATTCGTGCTTGCCAAATCTTTGCACACCCTTCACAGCGAAACCAGCATTGTTTAAGGCTGCAACATGATCAAATGCAGAACTACCGCTAACCTCTTTTTCAGCCATATCCTATCCAAAACAAACAATCTGGAATATTTAAATGTTATGTAAGAATGTTATTCTTTCACAGCTTAAAAATTCAAAGAATTAATGTTATGGAACATGTCTGCCCCTTAGCTTAAATCCGAAGACTTTTTAACGTTACGTAGCTTTCAATATGAAACCGATGAAGAGCATAAAGATAGACAAGATCTGTACAACACCCTGGTCCCAAGCACGTGGTCTGATGTTTTCGCGAAAGAAAACGCTCCTCTTTGTATTTCAAAAGGAAAGGTATGTTTGCATCCACAATTGGTTTGTTTTGTTTCCCATTACCCTCATCTTCCTCAATAAACAGAAGCAAGTCGTTGAGATAAAGTATCTCAGGCCGTTTTCCTTCACCAGAGCGCAAAACAAAGCAAAGTACCTCATAGAAACACCTTATCCCATCAACATCACATTAAATCAAAAAATAGAACTATAAAAAATAAGACTATAAAAAAAGAAAAATTATTTCCTTCTCTTGACAAGCCAGACAAGCCCAGCTAATACTGCCAGCACAACCACAGCCCACAGGAACACCGTTCCCGCACCTGACCCTTCCTTTGGAGCCATTGCTTCGCCGGCTGCTTCTCCCGCAGCCTCGCCTGCCGATGGTGTTGCTCCTGCCTCTTTTGAAGGCATTTCAACGACTTCTGCTTCCGCAGCTGCGCCCTTCTCAGCCACAGCAAAGTAGCTAAATCCAGGTGATGCCGCTGAATAACGGACATAGGTGTCATCCTCGGTTGTTATTGTAGCTCCAAGCTCAGTCCACTTTGCCGTATCATCAAGGTATCTCAGCAACACGACATCATTCTTGCCAACTGCATTGTCTGCAAGCCACTTCTTCTCCACCTTGAACTCTATTGTCACATCCGATATCGCTGCATCCTTGACGCTCAGCTCGTTCTTTGAAATCTCAATATACTCGCTTACTTTTCCCGTGAGCTTCTGAGCAGCTTTTGCAGGCAAGTCATTTTTCTCTACCTTCGCTACCTTCACCCACGCGCCATGGATAGTCTCTGTTGCCGTAAACTCTACTTTTGTAACCGCCATGCCGTTGGCTTTTGGTGTGACCGTAGCAGTTTCGCCCGCATTGATCGATGTCCAGACTTTTCTCTCGTAATTGCCTACAGAGCCAACTGATGTTCCTGCGCCCGAGCCACCTGAACCGGATCCACCGCTGGTTGCAGCTATCACCGAGTATGTGCTCGTCCTGGTTGCTGCATTCCCAACACCATCCGATGCTAAACAAGAGGATGTCGTAAACGAGCCCACTGTGCCCGCAGTCGTCGATTCTGAAGCGGTAGTGCCTCCTGCAAACACTGGACCATTGTCATCAACACCGCTCAATGCGTCTGTTGCCGTACACGTGCAACTGACTACCTGCCCAGTCGTCTTGCCCGAGTCACAGGTAATTGTTATGGTTGGCGCTGTCTTGTCCACCATGAACACAATCTTTTCTGTATTATTCCAGTTGTTTCGTGTATCATTCGCAAAAACAGTTACAGTATGGTTACCTTCAACAAGCAAAGATACATTGTAGGTGGCATTATATGAATGTGCTACAACATATGATGCTGAACCAGCATTCGTGCGCAGAGCAGTGAGATTAAAGTCATTGCCCGTTGCATTATCAAACATTAAGATGATAAATGGGCTTTCGTTAACCAACCCAAGCATACCCATATTATTATGATCGGTAGTACCGCCAACGCTGCTATTGTAAATGCTACGGTTCTGCACCGAAACATTAAACACAATGAAGGTTCCATTGTTGCCGCTAAAGTTTTGACCGAATGTTGTTCCACTGAAGGAACTCTTGCCAGTGAGACTCATATTCGCCCCACCGGTATTCGTCTGGTTAAGAATACTCATGCCAACCCAGGTTGCATTAGGTGCGCTGTTTAATACAAAGGTTTCTATGTGAGCAGCCGATTCATTCGAATTATTCGCCGAATCATTCACATATATTCTTATAGTGTGTAGTCCCGCACGCAAGTGTGATAAGTTCAGCGCAGTCAATCCCGTTACCGTTCCCGAAGCCCTGGACCATATAACTGCAGACTGCGAACCCGAAAGAAGCACTTCATCCGGACTTGTTCCATTTGCCCCCAATTCAGCACCTGAAAAAAGAGACACATTAAAGTTCCCATAGCTTGCATTATCAAACTCTATGATAATTGTCCTGATACGCGTGGTGTTAATCGACAGCCCCGGAATGGTATCACTTACACTGAAATTGATTAAAGTGACA
>CAYIKL010000007.1:35069-40777 GCA_964364045.1 uncultured Methanosarcinales archaeon | reverse complement strand
TTCTTCCCCATATACTTCCACAGCACTTTTGGTATCTTAACGGAACCATCCTTCTGCTGGAAATTCTCCAGTATCGCCACAAGCGCCCGAGAAGTAGCGATCGCTGTATTATTCAACGTATGCGCAAAATATTTCTCATTACCATCAGAAATCTTAATGTTCAACCGCCGTGCCTGCGCCTCTTCCATGTTTGTCAGCGAGCACACTTCATAATACTCTTTCTTTACGGGCGACCATGCCTCCAAATCTTCTGACTTTGCTTTCAGGTCTGCTAAATCCCCTGAACAGCACTCCAGTACCCGTATCGGAATCCCCAACAGCCTGAACAATCCTTTTGACAGCTTCCTCATCTCATAATAATGTTTGTATGAATCTTTTGGCGAGCATATCACAATCATTTCCTGCTTGTTGAATTGGTGCGTGCGATACAACCCTTTCTCTTCAATGCCATGCGATCCTATCTCTTTCCTAAAGCACATCGAATAGCTTGTCAGCTTCACCGGCAGCTCTTCCTTTTTCAAAGTTTTATTGATAAACATGCCAATCAATGAATGCTCGCTCGTCGCAATCAGATACAGGTCTTCCCCGTCAATCTTATACGACATGGCCTCAATCTCTGCATTTGAATATACTCCCGTAAGCACATCTTTCCGTATCATCAGCGGCGGCTCGACATACTGATACCCCTTTTTGACCATGTAATCGCGCGCAAAATTCACTAACGCCATGTTCAGCAGTGCAATGTCTCCTTTTAGATAATAAAACCCTTTTCCTGACGTTTCTGCTGAGGAATCAAAATCAAGCATCCCCAGCTGTTCGCCAATTTCAATATGGTTTTTTGCCGGAAAAGTAAATTTCCGCGGCTTGCCGGTCTTTTCCACTTCAACATTTTGTGTGTGATCTTTTCCGAGGGGAACAGACTTGTGGATGACGTTGGGCAAGACCAGCAAAATCTCCTGGACTCGTGCTTTGTGCCGTTCAGCGTTAAATTCCAATTCAGCAATTTTCTGCGGAATGCTTTTTGCATCTTTGATTGCCTGAGAAATATCTTCGCCTTTCTTCTTCAGCTTATTGATTTCCTCGCTCAGCCGGTTTCTTCTCGCGCGAAGTTCATCTGCCTGCTGCTTTAATGTTCTCCATTCCTTGTCTTTTGCAATAATCTCGTCAACTAGCGGCAGCTTGTGGTGCTGGAACTTCTTCTTGATGTTGTCTTTGACTACTTTAGGATTGTTCCTGAGTAATTCGATGTCAATCATAGAGAAAGTTAATTGTGATTGTTATTTAAAGGTTTTGTGAAGAATTATCACGCCAGCCCTTAGTTTGGGATTGCAGGGGGCGTGCTGCTTGAAGTTTGACTAAACATATTTGTACCTAAATAACAGTCACGAGATGTTTTTACAATGAGCGTTTTGAAAATAACAGCAGGTTCCACTTTTTGATCAAATCCTAACAGCTGTCCCATCTCTTGCGAATTCAAGAGCCATTTTTGGTCACGGTTATCCCAAATATTGTATCTTTCTACACCGCACCCTTCAAAAATATCTTTAAGCGGTTTTTCATAGGCAACCATTGCCATTTGGATAGGAACAAAATTCCATCCCGCTTTCAAGACAAGCTCGTCATACTTATAGCGTTTGTCCTCCATTGAGTTATCGTATAGACCGCCAGTTGTCAACTCGATACCGTTATCACCTTCTAAAATACAGTTCTCGGAAGAGTATAACCAAGCACCACCTGAATAAACATGGTAATACTTATTTCTAAATTCGTTGAGGAGGAAGTTGTTTTCTCTCGATTTAGGGTAAACCCAATCATCCATCACTGGAATATGATAGTAGTTTTTTGCCACAGGAGAATACATCCACACATTATCAAAGACAGCCATATCACACGTTTGTCCCTCTTTATAGTTACCCCAGTACCGACTTTTTGCGTCTGCAATAAATCCTAAAGGAAGGACGTTCCATCCTTTTTGAACATTAATTGTGACATGCATGTTATTGGTTACGCTTCCTAGATTGTTATCAAAAGTAATACGGATGAAATCATCTCTTGTCAGCGTTGCGGAGACGCTCAAAGAACAGATAAGAAGTGCTCCTATGAAAAATGTGAATAGCCTTCTCATTTTATCCCTCTGGCAACGCAGGTGGTTGTGGTGCATTTTCTTCTCCATTCTGCGGGTTGTCCTGTGGTTCTTGATTTGCTTGATCTTGCTTATCATTTTGCTGTGGTTCGACTGTAGATGTACAGCCTCCAAATAAAAGCAATCCTATCACTAGTATTATCAAGACCATAAAACAATTTTTCATTTTGCTCATAAAACTGAAGAAGGGGCATCCTCTTAAATAGCTGCCGATAACTTCAATGGATGTGGAAGTCTTATCTGAATAAAAAACGCCGAGGGAGGGATTTGAACCCCCACGCCCTTGCGGACACTGGATGTCTGCGTGGATGGTGTTGTCATCGCAGCATATGCATTCTCAAACACCTGCTGTTGTAGCAATCCAGCGCAATACCAGGTTATGCGACCTCGGCGTAAGAACTTGTTTTATTGGTAAGTATTTAAAGGTTTTTGGAACAACTGAATGGGTCAGAGAAATTACGACCTTTTTCCACTGAGTACGGGCAGACCATGTACTATGTTAGATCGGACAACTTGAAAATAGTAGCTTCCATCTTTCAACGGCAATGGCTCAAGGGATGCTACGGGATGGTATCTTTCATGACCTGACGTTGTAGGAACCTCTAGAGTCTTTCCTTCCGGTGGAAAAGGTCCAAGTATATCGGTGAGCTCTGGAATATCTGATGGCCGTACTGAAATACCAAGAGTTCGAGTTTCCGGATTAAATCGGTAAACGGGCTCCTCAGTTTGAGGTACAGACCAAAGCAATGTTCCCTGTGCAAAAAATATTTGGGGTTGACTTGTTTGTTTTGACATGGTAAGTAGGTAGCGGGGACAGGATTTGAACCTGCGACCTACGGGTTATGAGCCCGTCGGGCACTCCTGACTGCCCTACCCCGCTATGAACTCAATTCGCAGTATCTTTCTTTATAAATCTTTTGCAAACACAAAATTTTTAAACTTCATTGCTTTTCATTTTAATATGCCTAAAGTCCACGAGAGAGAGCAGCTTCTTGAGGCTGACGAGATTGATCCAGTCGAAGAAGGCTTTTTGGAAGGGTATGAAGAGGAAGGCACGAATGCGGTCTGTGCCGAATGCGGCAAGCCCTTCGCCGACGAATCGCTCATCGAGAAAGAGTTTGATGATGAGATTGTCAGTTTCTGTTCGGAAAAATGCCTGAAAAAGTACGAAAAAAGGAGGAAATAAATGGTAAAGAAAAAAGCAAAAAAGAAGAAAGCAAAGAAATCAGCACCAAAACCCGTTGTCAAAAAATCGAAGAATGTCTGTGAATTCTGCTGATAGTTATTTAAATGACTCTTCTTCCTTTTTACCAATGAACATCCTTGGGATAGATGAAGCCGGCCGCGGACCGGTGCTGGGGCCATTAGTCATGGCGGGTGTTATGGTAGATGATATAACACCACTCGAAAGACTCGGCGTCAAGGACAGCAAGCTGCTCACCAAAGAGCAGCGTGAAAAGTTATATGCACAAATTATTCCGATTGTTGTCCATAAAGTGATGGTGCTCGAGCCAAACGACATCGATGCCGCATTGCAATCATTCAGCACCAACCTGAACTGGCTTGAGGCACAGACCTCTGCAAAAATCCTGAACGCATTAAACCCGGCAAAAGCGGTTATTGACTGCCCGAGCCCCAACATCAAGGCCTATCACGATTATCTCAAGCGCCTTGTCAACAAGGAAATGGAACTCATCGTGCGGCACAAGGCCGAAGAGCATCCGGCCGTTGCAGCCGCTTCAATCATCGCAAAAGTCACGCGTGATAATCTCATCGAGCAGTTGAAGAAAGAAATCGGCATCAACTTTGGTTCAGGATACATGTCCGACCCCTTGACACAGCAGTTTCTCGAGGAACACCATGAAACTCATCATCATCTCTTCAGAAAAGGCTGGGCTTCGTATAAAGAGACGATTGTAAGGAAAGAGCAGACGAACTTGAGTTGGTTTTAGCGATACAGTTTTATATCCCCTCACATTTTCCTTCCTCGCATGAAAGAGGAACAGGGCAGCATCATCGGCTCCGATGAAGTTCTGAAAGGAGACACATTTGGTGGCATTGTTGTCGCTGCAGTCAAAGCAAATCGTGACCAAAGGGAGCAATTAGTAGCTCTTGGTGTTACTGACTCAAAGCTGCTTGATGACAAAAAAGTCCTTCTGTTAGCGCCAAAAATAGAGCAACTTGCAGGTTGCATCGTAAAGAGTATGTATCCGCCGGAATACAATGCGTTTAAGGGCAGCATTACTGATTTGCTTAACCGCCTGCATAAAGAATGTTATGACTATCTCAAGCCCGGCACGCATGTGGTTGACAAGTTTCCTGGTTGCATTGTCGGTGATATCATCGAAACACAGGCGGAGAGTAAGTACATTGAAGTTGCTGCTGCTTCGATTGTTGCACGTGCCCATGGATTGAAACAGCTGAACGATCTCAGCAAACGCGCGGGCTTTACCGTACCTAAAGGCAGCACGCATGTTGCCGAAGCCTTGAAGACGCTGAAAGAGCGCAATCTTTTTCCTGCTGAGTTTGTGAAGCTGAATTTTAAGAATGTGAAAGAAGCGTTGAAGTGAACGCAAAGCAATCTTTTTAAATGGCTACCACTTCTTTTCCCTAAAAGATGGCGACGAGCATTTTTAAGATCCTTGGTATAATTTTAATAGTAGCATTCTTTATTTTTATAGGGAGATACGTTGCACAGGATCTCGCAGGGAAGGCAACCGCAGCACTTGCTCCAAATCCACCATGTGCGCGCGGAGATCTAACTGGCGAAGGTGCACTTGATGCAGACGATCTTGATCGTTGGCTTTCTCTGATGGAAACACCTGAACAAGTCACCTGCTGTGTCGATTTGGACAGTGATGGATTTCTGACACAAACAGATTATGACCTTTTCTTCGATGCATTTCTTGAAGGAAAAAGCCTTGGGACGTGTGAAGGATGAAAGACTTTGAAGCTGTTCTTGTTGTTATTGTCTTATCATTCGTCATTTCATTTACTCTATCGTACGGCGAGGGTAATCCGACTGGCGCTGAAACGGTGGAATTACCGGAAGAGCCTGAACTGATTATTCCGCCACCTTCAGCTGAATTTGACGGATATATCGTAGAGCTCAAAACACCATCTCTCCTTGAAGAGGCTGCAAATGTCGACAAAGAAATAGACCAGATTGATGCGCAGATTGAGCGTATTGATGCACAGGCATCACGCTCGCTCGTGCCGCGCAATCTTGAACAGGGCAAGACAGTCCTTGAAGAGCACAAAGAGGAAAAACTCCAGGAACTGGCGGAGCATAAGCAGCAGTTGGAGAACGAAAAAGATGCCTTCATCGATTCCATTACTCCATCCCAGAGCAGGGTTGGACATGCAATGCGCACCATGGCAGGCATTCCCGAGCCGCCGGAGATTACGGTGAAAGACTCGTTTGACGTTGCCCTGAATGGGCTCCTGGTGGAAGGTTCGCCTGAAGATGTCGCAACACTCCTCAACAATCCCGCAGTGGAGCGCATTACTCCCAATTATAGAATGTATCCCATGCTCACCGATTCAGTGCCGTTGATTGGAGCAG
>CAYIKL010000007.1:0-34969 GCA_964364045.1 uncultured Methanosarcinales archaeon | reverse complement strand
CCCAATTATAGAATGTATCCCATGCTCACCGATTCAGTGCCGTTGATTGGAGCAGGAGTTGTTGCTGGAAGCGAAATAGTTGCTGTGGATGTAGATGGCAATAACTGCCAGCTATCAGGCAAGCAATGTCTTACCGGACAAGGCATCCTCATTGGCATTCTCGACACCGGTGTTGATTATACACACCCTATGTTCGGGAGTTGTACGTTGGCACAAATAACAGACACAGATCCAAACACCTGCTCGAAAATACATTCTGGGTTTGATTTTTATGATTCAAAAGACAACAATAACGATGGAGACTATGATGATGTGGGCGATATAAGAGACACTGACCCAATGGACATCGACGGTCACGGCACTCATGTAGCTTCAACTTCCGCAGGGAAAAACACGCTTCTACCGGACGGACGTTCGATTGCAGGCGTTGCTCGGGACGCCACGATTTACGCGTACAAAGTGTTCGGACTGAAAAATGGCGTGATTGATGGAAACACTGGTCATGTCATTGCTGCAATTGCACGCGCTGTCGATTTAGACCAAGATAAGAATATAGGTCCTGCCGAAGATGCAGATGGTGATCCTCAAATTGCAAAAGCTGACCGGCTTGATGTGATCGTGTTGAGCCTTGGGGGCGAAGGGCATGCCGACGATCCAATCAGTCAAGCAATCGACAATGCAGTGAGCAATGACGTCGTCGCGGTCGTTGCTGCCGGCAATGAAGGTCCTGATCCAGAAACAGTAGGCTCTCCCGGAACTGCTCGCAAAGCCCTGACAGTAGGTTCAACTTGCGACAAATTTTATACCTGGCCAGATCCCAGAGACCCACTCAAGACAGTTAGAAAATGTGTTCTTGGCTCTGATGCTCTCAGTAAGTTCAGCTCACGAGGGCCTGCACCTGGTGGAACGATAAAACCTGATGTGACTGCACCCGGCGAACTGATAACCGCCGCATGGCCGCAGTCGGTTCCATGCGACGAAGTCGTGAAAGGCTCTATCTTACAGTCTCCTCCCGGCTACTGCACCATCCAGGGAACGTCTATGGCAACCCCTCATGTTGGTGGGGTAGCTGCACTGCTGAGACAAAAAAACCCAACCTGGCACGCTGAACAAATCAAAGCAGCCATTAAGATCACCGCAAAGAACCTGGCACTTCCAGAGAATGAGCAAGGCACTGGCAGAGTCAGTGTAGCGCGCGCTTTACAGCTGGCAGAGCCTCCTGTTGTTTCACTCAAATTGGAGCCAGAACTCAAAGGGGTAGTGAGTCTTACCGACCCTCTGAGAAAAAATGAGATGAAGGGAAGTAATGTCCAGACATTTACTTTATCACGCGTTCCGCGATCATCTCCCACGAGTACACCGACAGTTGTGACCAACGACATCAATATCCAATCACTCGATACAACCTCAATTTCCGATGGCGAATATTTCTTCACCGCAACGGTCACAGGCAATGGCCTAACATACAGCGATAAAGCATTGGTGAAAATCAACAATGTTCCTGACATCACCGACATCATCCCGATCACAATTACTCAACCAGAAGATAAAGCAGTACTGCTCGCCGGTGCTCCTATCCTAGTGGTAGGCAACGGCTATACGAGCGGCACCATGACACTCGAATTTGGCCGCGCATCACCATTGACATCGGTGTCTACCGTAACGCAGTCGGGCACGAGCTTCGGTACAATTGCCACTTCGTCAATTACCGAAGAGGGTTTTTATACCATTAAAGCAAAAAACGCTCAAACAACGGGAACCTCAGAAGCAATCGTCACGGTCTACATCGTGCCTCCTCAAAAATGTGTTCACGGACAGTTTTTTTTGGGACCCGACGGTTTAGAACGATGCAATTGTGAGAATGGCCAATGTGCTAAAGGCACATGCACGGGCGCAGAATGCGCAACAAAGAAAAGAATAATCATTGACACCACAAATGGCCTCGCGATATCCTTCGGCGGAAAGACAATAACTGCATCATCCACCAGCAAGTTCGTTGATTTGCCTGTGGGAAGTCGACACGTTCTCCGTGCTGGAACCCTCTCTGGCATTCAGTTTGAGCCCGACCATTTTGAACCTGACCTGCCTAACTCGGTTCTGACGATCACATCAGATAAAACCTACAAACCATTCTGGAAAGTGCTCCAGCAGCAGCTCACGGTTGGCTCAAACCCTGCTGGATCCGGATCATTCAATCTGCCCACCACAACATGGCAAGATGTGGGAAGCACCGTACAGCTTTCTGTCGAGTTCGCAAAGACGAGCACATTTGTCGAGTGGCAAGATTGCACTGTATTTACCTGTGATAAAACGGTCAGTCCTCCAGTGTGCCGATGTGCTTGTTTGGGAAAAACCCCACTTGTTTCATTGACCATGAACGCACAACCAGCAAGAGAGCGTTCGGTAGTCGCTGTCTTCACTCCTAATACGGGTGTCTGCCAGTGAACATTTATATACCCTTTCTCAAAAATTCTGTGCATGCTCAGCGCTATGACCACAGGCAGACCGTTCTATAAACGCCACATGGAAGAATGGGAACCGCCTGAATATGACGCAAAGGTAAACAGTAGAATATATGCACCTGCTGCAATCTATGACCTACATTTGTTATACGAAGATGATCGCTTCACAAAAAAGGAAGAAGACGACGAAAGTGATTTGGAAGCAGCGGTAGATATATGGGATAGTGACTGGCCGCGATGGGTTCAAGTAAAAATTAACGACTGCTGACAACCCGCTTCACCTTCTCCTTAAAATATACTTCCTTCATCGCTGTTTTAACCGCATCCTTTACTCTATAATCTTTCACTGCCACCGGTGCAAACACAACTCCTCCTTTCACCACCGTCTTCTTGTGTTTCTTCCTAAATGCAGCTGCATGCTTTTCCAGTTCAACCGGCGGCCCTCTCCGTAATTCAACTCTTTCCTTATCTTTTTTCTTCACCACAAACCAAAACGTTCCTTTCCTTAACTGGTCCCACTCCCAGCCGCAATTGACTATCCCAAAATCCTCCAATCTTTTTTTCAAAAATTCAAATGCCAGCAATAACTGCGCGCCAACTTTATCCTCTTTCCCTGCATGACTTTCAACCTCAACCCATACAATGTTTCCGCGTAACTTATCGAAGCTCACTTCCTTCTTTTCAAAAAACACAACACCAGGCCTTTTCAGAAATTCAGCCGCTTTCTTCTTGAACAGCAGCCATTTTTCTTTGCTTAATGCTGCCGCAGCATTCCGTGACTTATCCACCGGATCAACGACAATCAATGGCGATTGTAACTTCGCTGTATTCATCTCCATCCACACATCTCCCTTGTACAACTTCCCTGCATCAATCACCTGCTTTTCTTCCCATCTCACTGCTGCTTTCAGGAGTTTCTCAAAACTTCCATAATAAATGACGAGTATTTCTAAAACATAGCCACTGAAGCCACGGATGTAGCTTTCCGCGCCATAGCATCCTTGGGCTTTGCAGAATGCTTTCGCGATTCTAATCTCATCTCGCATCTTCTCGCTGCTTTTCTTCACCCATGCTGCATGCAGCGGACTGACATCGGTAATATTCTGTGCTTCTCTTGCTTTATTTATTTTCAAAATAGGAATTATTTCAAAGACAAAATTATGCTCTTGGACTCGAAAATAATCTCGCGATCCATGTAATCGCTGAAAGCTCTTTTTTAACCTTTTGAGCCTCTTCTCCAGAATATCCGCAAGCGATTCACTTTTATACTTTCCAGGAAAAAGCACAAACACATCTGCATCATGCTGCCCTTTCAGCCACGTTCCTTTGGCTCCACTCCCGCCAAGCACAGCGCGTGCATCACCACCTGCACGGTTCACTTCCTTGAGAAAGCCAGTGATCCGTGCATGTAATGCCTCCTCCTCATCCATCGTTGGCTTGATGCGCCTGAGCACTTCCTGTTTCCAATTCATCAGTAAAATAATCTTGTTGCCATTTATTAATGTTTAGCCCAAACATTTATTAATAAACCAGTCCTAAACAAAAACATGAAACCAATTGTTCTTGACACCAATATTCTCATGGCCATTGCTCAGTTCAAGCTCGATGTCTTTGCAGAACTGAAGCGCATCTGTGACTTTAAATACGATATTTCCGTCCTTTCCGGCACGATTGACGAACTGAAAGCAAAAGCAAAAGAGCCGCGTAGCAGGGCAGCAGCGCGTTTCGCACTGAATATCATTGAGAAAAAAAGGATAAACATAATTGAGAACAGCGCATATGTCGATGATGCTTTAGTCGAATTATCCAAGAAGGGCTATCTCATCGCTACGCTTGACATGGAGCTCAAGCGAAAGCTCAAGAAGCCGTATATCACCATAAGGAATCAGTCACAACTTGTGATTTTATGAGCATCATAGCAACCTTTATAAACCAAACCTCTCAACAAGCTTAAAATGTTCTATAGAGCAAAAATCAAAGACCATATCCGCGTCCCGCCTGAAATTTTCGGCTCAGAGCGGGAGAAAGCAGTATTGGAGCGCATACGGAAAGACTACGAAGGGTATATCTCAGCAAAGCTGGGGTTTGTTATCGACGTGCTGAAAGTAAATGAAGTCAAAGAGGGCATTATCGTTCCAGGCGATGGTGCAGCATATTATGAGGCCGTATTTGAGCTGTTGACCTATCGGCCTCAGCTTCAGGAAGTCGTGCTGGCAAAAGTGCGTGACATTGCCGAGTTTGGCGCGTTCATGACGCTTGGCCCTGCAGATGGTATGATCCACATCTCTCAAACTATGGATGACTACGTTTCATTTTCAAAAGATAAGACCTTAAG
Source organism: uncultured Methanosarcinales archaeon (assembly GCA_964364045.1). Taxonomy (GTDB): domain Archaea; phylum Nanobdellota; class Nanobdellia; order Woesearchaeales; family JAGLXL01; genus CAYIKL01. Next base: position 30,172 of record CAYIKL010000007.1, on the reverse strand, counting down.
CGGCAAAGAAACTAATCACAGCCTGCGCGTGAACGACAAATGCAAGGCGCGTGTTGTTGCTATCTCCTATAAAGACATTACGAATCCAAAGATTGGCTTGACCATGCGGCAGGAAGGCTTAGGAAGACCAGAATGGGCGAAAGAGGAGCCGAAGGGGAAGAAATAACATGACCAAAAAGAAAGTGTGCACCCAGTGCAGGTTGCTTGTAGTAGGTGAAATATGTGATAACTGCAAGGGCAACCAGTTCAGTCTCAATTGGCAGGGCAGGATTTTTATCAGCAATCCTGAAAAGAGCATTGTTGCACAGAAGATGGGCATAGCCGCAAAAGGTGAATACGGAATCAAGGTGAAATGATGGAGTGTATGATTAAAAGCAAAAAAGAGAACAAAGTTATTGGTCGCACAGAGGTAAGCGCTGAGATAGCCTACACCGGTGCAACGCCGTCGAACGACGTGGTGAAAAAGGAGCTTGCCCAGGCAATGAAGAGCGATGAGTCGCTTGTTGTGATCAAGCATATTCACGGCATCTTTGGCGAGCAGAAAGCAAAGGTCGATGCGCTTGCCTATCACGATAAGAAAACATTTGATTTATTCCAGATCATAAAGAAGAAACCGAAGAAGGCGGCGCCCGAAGCTAAAGCTGAAGCGAAAGCACCGAAGCCGAAGTAACTATGGCAGATAAACCCGCAGCAAAAAAGAAGAAATCCGGCAAATCCCGTCATCAGTTATATGAGGGTGGAAAGGCGAAGAACCGTTCTTGTCCGAAATGCGGCGATGGCTTTTTCCTAGCCGAGCATAAAGACCGGCGTTCTTGCGGCAAATGCGGGTATGTCGAGTCAAAGCGTTAGCTTTGCGAGACATTAGAAATCCGGGATTTCTTTATGTTGAAAGTAAGAAGTAGTTTGACATTTAAAAACTTGTTTTTGATATGTGAGTCTAAGAAGTAGTTCCACATTTAAAACGCGAGTTTTATTATGTTGAGAGTAAGAAGTACAGTTTCGTTTAACGTGTGAGTTAATTGCAATGATTTCTGGAAAATTTATAAAACAAAAATTTAAATATATCAACAATTTCTTTTTTATAAATATGGCATTCACAGATTTTATTGGAGATATCATTGGAACTATAATCGTTTTCATATTCTTACTTGTAATGTTTGGTTGGGTAGGTTTGGTTATTGGGCTTATATTAGGTTTCGTATATCTAAAATGGGTTAAAAGAGTATTCTAAAACTTAAATTTCCCAGAAATCACTTCTCCGCTCCTCGCCTTCGGCTCGGTTTCAGCTCTGTTCGCAAAACTTCGTTAAATTCTGATGTTAAACGCCATTCCCTAATTTTTAACAAACTCCAACAGCTCTGCTACCTTCTTAAATTCCAAACATCTCTGTTTATAGCAATCCTGAATAATAGTGTCGTATACCTGCATGCAATTGACAGGAAGCTGTTCCCATTGAATCCTATCGGGCGTGTGAATAATATGCCAGTGTTGTGCTGCAAAAACCATAAGATTGAAGAAATCATGCGCTAATGCGGGTTTATATTTCTGTGGAAGGTGTTCTTTGTTTAAAATAATCCCTGCACGCCATAGAGCCATCTCTGCCAGAGAAACACTTGACGGAACGGGATGATCAAACGTCTGGGCAGGAACTTGAGTGAAATCATTGGATTTATTTTCCGCCCAATAGTGGTTGCGGAACTCGTGCACGGCTGCACACCATTCTTTCACAAGCTCTTTGTGTTGGTTTGTTTCTTCATAAAGATATGTTGCAAACAAAAGAGATGCTGCATAATCTTCAAGAAATTCCTCTCGCTGAATCTCACCATTTAAAGAACTGTGATATAATACGCCATTATGATAATGTTTCTCGAGGAGCGTCTTGAACAGTATCACTGCCCTTGCTTTGAGAGCTTCATCACCCAGGCTTCGGAAAGCATGAATGAGACCTATTCCTGTCAGAGCATTCCAACTGGTGACTATCTTCAGGTCGGTAAACGGTTGCTTTCGCTTCTTTCGCAGCCCTAATATCTTTTTTTCAACATTAGGCAGGAATACATTTATCTTTTTGATGAGATGAATATTCTCCTCAAAGTTTTCCGTAAGATCATATACCCGTGCGAATTGATTAAACTCTTCTTGCGTCAAATGTTTCTGCAATTCTCCTTTCGTCCATACATAAGTTATACCTTCCTGGTGTCCGGTATCGGCATCGTGTGCAGCATAATAGAGTCCTTCATGCGCATATGTTTGCTCCAAACAAACAATGATCTTTTCAACGATTGTCTTATATTCTGATTTCATCAGTACTTTGTAGGCAGTGCTGTATACCCACAGCATCATGGCCTGATCATAGAGCATTTTTTCAAAGTGCGGAATGGTCCATGAGGCGTCTACACAGTAGCGGTAAAAGCCTCCCTGCAGATGGTCGTGTAATCCGCGCATCGCCATTGTATCGAGGATTTTCTCAATGATCTGTTTGATATTTTCATCCTTATTTTTTTGATAATAATGCAATAAGAACAATAATGTGTTATGGGGCGGAAATTGGGCGCCAAATCCCTGTGAAAGATTCTCTGTAATAGTCCTGATAACTTCTCTTTCCTCGACCGGCTCTTCTGCTCGTATTGCAGGAAAATATGTTTGTATTTCCCTCCCATATTTGTCGTAATTCTCTTTCACCACGTGCAGCAGCTCAAAAAACCCGACCATGCCGTATCGTGGTTCAATTGGCATATAGGTAAGGGCAAGAATTGGCCTTCCATCCGGAGTAAGAAACACATTTAACGGCCAGCCTCCCTGTCCCTGTGTTTCCTGTAGAAAGGACATCATGTAATTATCTATATCAGGCCGTTGCTCCCGGTCAACTTTTATCGATACAAACTGCTCATTGAGGTAATCTGCAATTCGCCTGTCAGAAAAAGCTTCCATAGCCATCACATGGCACCAATGGCAGGTTGCGTATCCTACAGATACAAAAATAATTTTATTGTTTTCTTTCGCATAGCGAAGCACTTCTTTGGACCATTCCTGCCAATGAATAGGGTTTTCCTTATGTTGCTGCAAGTACGGCGAAGTTGTCCTGTCTAAGTTGTTTTTATTGAAATGTATCACAAGTAAACAACTATTCTCCCTTCATCTGCCACGCCAATAAATCTTCCGTCGTCAACTTCTCTCCTTTCCGTAATTTCTCTTCAATGCTCTGCGTCTTGCTTGCGATCTGCTGTTCAACCTTCTCCTTCCTCTTTCGTTCTCCCTCACTCTTGACTTCGCCTATTTTCATGCCCAGCTCAGTCAGCTTCAGCAGCTCCTCCTCAAGCTTCTTCTTTACTTCATCATACTTATTCTTCATCGCATCGATGTCAGCATTCAGCGCAATCTCATTCTTCCTGAATTCATCGACTTCTTTGAGCAGTGCGATCATTTCTTCATGCTTTTTCTGGCTTTCATCAGCTTTCTTCCGCAACGCTTTATGCGCATCATCCCCCTTCTTCTTCAGCTCATGAATCTCCTTCTCTGCAGCATGTATCTTTCCCCACACATCGCTGACGACTGCAGCTTCCTCGGCTTTCTTCTGCAGCTCTTTAATTCTCTTCATCAGCTTCTGCTCGTTTGCAAAGCTCATGCCTTCCGTCTCGATGCGGTATTCTATCTTTTCAATGTCACGTTTGAACTCAGAGGGGTTTCCTTTAATGCTGTGCTTCTTCTGAACCTCATCACGTTTCTTTTGCAGTTCTTTTATCGCTTCAATACGTACACGCACAACTTCCTGCTGCGTTGCCCGCTCGTGCTTGTGTTCCTTTACTTCGCCTGTCAGCTTATCCCGCTCTTCTTTCAGCCTCTTCACGCGCTGCAGCAGCTCGCGGATGCTTTGCCCGGTCTCTTTCCTTTTGGTAAACAGCGGCTCAAGCTGTGCGCGCAGCCCGTTCAAATCTATCTTTAGCTCAGAAACAGTGCGCTTCTGCGCGTCAAACTCGCTAAACAGCTCGCTTCCCATTGTTTAAAAGAGCACATAAAAAATTAACCAAATAATGCGCCTAATCCAGCAGCGGCTTCTTCTTCCTTTTTCTTCTCTTCTTCTGCTTTCTTCTTCGTGTCTTCTTTCTTTTCAGCCTTTGCACCGCCATCTGCTACAGCAACTGGTGCTGCTACAACCGCGCTTTTCTTGATCGCTTCATCGATGTTTACTCCTTCAAGCGCAGCAACAAGCGCCTTCACGCGTGCTTCATCCGCTGAAACGCCCGCAGCCTCAAGCACTTTCTTTACACTTGCCTCTTCTACCTTCTTCCCCGCCTTGTGCAAGAGTAATGCCGCATACACATATTCCATTTTTATCCCTCCGCCTCTCGTTAGAGGCGTCTTATTTTTAAACCTTTACAAGCTCCTGGACAGCCTGAGCTTCGCGCTCGCCTTTGCCAAGCAGTTCATCAATCAAGTCTTTGCTGATAACTCCTGATTCAAGCGCAACTGCCTTCGCTTCCCTAAATGCTTTCTGCACTAACAGCTCGACAACATCTGGGGCTGGATAAGCAGTTTCCACAGCAAGGTTTCTCGCACTGTTGATACACTCAGCCAGTTGTGCATTGAACACATCCTCATCAATGGCAAGCTGTTCTGCCTTGAACACAACGCCTTTCTCCATCACTGCAACAATGTTCAGACCAATTTCCATGGGCTCGATGCCTAACCTCTTCAACACATCAGCCACTTTCGGTTTGATCGGCTCGCCTTTCCTGCACACCACCGAATCCTCTCTGATTGCAACTTTGCCCCCTTCAACGCCTGTTTTTATGCCAATCGCACCAAGCTCTCCGATAACCGGTCCGGGAGCAAATGGCGTTGGCCCTGCCTGGACAATGATGTCAGTGGGTGCAGTCTGCCCTGCTTTCGCAGGCGCGCTGCTCTTATTCTTCTGCACTGTTTTGTACAAGCTGAACGGGTTCTCTTTCGTGAACAATAATGCCGGCATGCCGCCGAGATGCTCCTCTAATTTTTCGCTCGCGCTTCCTTTGAGTGCAAGCAGCAGCAATCTGCGCCGTGCCATGCGCAGCTCAACTTTTCCACGCAATGACTGCCGCAAGCCCTGAAGTTGTGGCGCAGGCAGGTTTTGCATGTTTGCGACACCGACAATAGGATATTCTTTCACGAGTTTTCTGAGCTCCTGCACCATCCGCTTCTTTTGCTCGCTTGCCATTATACTTTCACAACCTTGCTCATCGTTTTCTTCAGATAAATCGTATGGATATTCTGCTCCTCGCTCGGCAGCGCTTTTGTCACCTGTGTAAGAACAGTAAGGACGTTGTCTACTGTTTCCTCTTGCTTCATCTCTTCAGTGCCCACGATGCACTGGATCATCGGCGCACTTTTCGCCTTGACATGAACCATCTTCTGCAGGCGCTCTTTTACTGCTGCAAGATTTGCATTGGGCGGCACGACACAGCCTGCCTTAGGATTTGGCATCTTTCCCCGCGGCCCTAACACACGCCCAAACGTCTGGGCGATTAAGGGCATCAATGTCGCTTGTGCAATAAAAAAGTCATATGCTTTTGAAAGCGCTTTTGCCTTCTTCTTATCTTTATATTCATCAAAATTCTTCTCTCTGATCACTAAATCAAAAGTCTTTTCCGCCTGCTCTGCAAGCTCCTGTCCCACAAACGCACAGACTTTGACTTTCTTTCCGCGAGAATGAGGCATGACTATAAATGATTCCACTGGCTGCGTCTTGATGTCAATATCTTTTAATGTGATGATAATATCATAGCTTTGCGAGAAGTTGCGTTTCTTTTCTTTCTGCAGTTCTTCCAGCGCTTTGATGATCTGTTCTTTTTCCATCGTCCCTCCTATCGATTGATAGTATTCGGGTTAAGCACTGGGACAATGGGTTGTTTATAAAGTTTTGTGTAGGTTAAGATTGGTATGCACGTCTCCGTGGTGCTGATGGTTGCCGGACGAAGTCCAGACCGATTGTCAAACACAACTAATCATCCCAACGCATGATAAAACGCAACAAACGCATCCTTCGGCACACCCAACCCCGCATCAACAAATCTCCTCGCCAATTCAAGACTATCGCTCTCAATATCTCTGCTCCTTCGAAAAGCAAGGATCCTCTTCAGTGTAAAATCACACAGATAACCGTCGTTGATTGCAAGCACTACCTTCTTCCCACTGCGCCGCAACCGCATATTGTTGAAAACGACATCATCTTTCACCATCTTCTCTTCTCCCGCAAATCCAGCTTTTGCCAATTCCCAGAGCACAACACCACGAAGAATATCTTCTGCCTTCCCATTCACTGCTCTGTCAAAAAAACCTTTCTTGCTCTCAAGACGCACCGCTGCTCCCAGATATTTCTTTACTTTCTGCCCCGATTTCTTGTTTTCAACAAGATAACAGTATTCTTTCCCTTTCACTTTTTTCACACGGAGAAACATAGTATACAATAACCAGCGCAACTATAAAAACTTTATCGGATGCTCTTTATTTCAGCTTTAAAACTCTCTGCCTGTTTTTTCAGCCGCTCAAGCGCCTTCTTCAGGGCCGCTTTCGGCTCACGTTCGGTATTTGTCTCGATAACAAATTTTGGGACACCAATAAGTGGGTGCTCTATCACATAGCTCGCAAGCGTTACTGCCTCATCGTTCCACAGCTCTTTCTTCAGCGCATTGCAGAATCCATGATCCGCACCCTTCAGTTCAAACACAAGCCTGCGCTTTTTATCCTCGAGAATATTGACTTCCATTCTGCTCAAAAAATGTGGCTTGTTTATAAATATTATGTCTTCACCATTCGCCACAAGCCAACCTGAACAGTATACCTCTTCTTCCGATGCCAGGGCAAGCTCTGCTTTATTCCAAAGTCATATTCCCATATATCTGTGATTGTAAATCCATGGTCGCGTGCGATCGCTTCGACAAAAGAACGTGTTGAGATCTTGTGCATGCTGTAAATAGTTTTACCGACGGTAAATGCTTTTTCCAGGAACACTTTGTCATGGTGCCTAACTTTCGTGCCGAATGGTGGATTTTGCATCACGACGTCTACCTTCTTGTCAAATTGGGCGATGTCACAGCAGATAAACTCACTTTCTCCGATATCGTATGCTTCCATAAGCTTATTGAGGTTTTCCTGCGCCAATCGAATAGAGTCTTTGCTCATATCAACGAAATAAACCTTTTTCGCGCCCAATAACAGCGCCCCACAGCCTAAGATTCCTGGCCCACAGGCAGCATCAACACTCACTTTTCCGGCAATGTCCTGCTTAAAAGCTGCATTCCACAGCCAATCAGCAGCGATTTCGCTCGGTGTCGCGTATTGCTCAAGCTTGACATCAACTGTTTCAAAGCCTTTCAGCTTAGAAAGCTCTACCGCAAGCCGCTTTTTAGTCCAGGAATGCTCACCTTTCACATCTTCCTCCTACAATATAAGTACTTTATTACTTATTTTCGCTTTATTTCTTCAGCACAGCACTCACTTTGCAGCTGTTTTGTGCTTAAATCACCGTTTATGCCCATACCTATTCGCTCACAAAGCTCCGTATACACCTGATATTGTATTTTCCACCCGCCTTATAAAACCCTCGTTTTCGTTTTGCTCATTGTTATTTTGCTGTACGCCTTTGATGTCCTTGAAAAATTTTCCAAAAAACTCTTCTAACTTTTTGATCCACTTTATCAAAAATCTTATTCACTTTTTTTTAAAATAGCTCACCCTTTTTTCATTCTTTTTTCAATTTTTGATGCAAGAATTCTCCAGTCCCGCGATAGTCCTGGGACAGTCCCGGCTCAGTCCCAATGTAGTCCCAGCAAAACCTATTTTAAAGCTATTCTAGTCCCAGTCAAGTACCAACTCAGTCCCAGCTTAGGCTTATCCCAGTCCCAATGTAGTCCCAGCTGGGACTGGGACTGACCAAAAGATTTATTAAAAACAGTTGTTTCTGTTCACTCATGTTCAAAAAAGAGGAAGGGTTGGATGCGTTCCACGCGCACCTGCGTAATTCTTTTTCAAATGTAAAGCGCGACACGTCTGCGCTCTTCGATTGGGTGGAATATTTGCACGAGCATGCGCAGCGGCAGGAGAGCCTCATTCAGCAGCAGAACCACACGCTGTCCGCGCTCCATCATCACGTGATCACCAATGTCCCGACGCATCATGATGTCAAGCAGATTATCGATACCCATTTTGCTCTTCAGGATATGCGGCAGCGCCTTAATCACATGCACAAGAAAATTGAGGTGATGGCTTCGCTGCATGACCAGCATCACGAGCGCATCGCCGAGATTCGTGCGCGGCTTGAAAACGCCCAGGTAGTTACAGAAAAAAAAAGCTCGCAGCTCAAAGAAAAGCTGATAAAGAACCTGACGAAAAACAGCAAAGCCTATGTCAAGAACGCCATTGTAGGTTATGTCGAGCGCTATAGTGAGATTTCTGCATTGAAACTGAAAGAGCTTGTTGTTGATGAGCAGCAGCTCTGCTCCAAAAGCAGTTTTTACCGTCTGCTGCAGGAGCTGGAGGACAGTGAAAAAGTTTCAGTGCTGAAGCAGGGAAAGCTTAAAACCTATCTGAAGCATCCGAAAGTGGACGTTTCTCGTCGGTAAAATCCCTGAAATCGCAACATTTTTATATTCCTGTTGTTTCCAATTACCGGGGTTGGTTAGAAGCGAGTTTTAATGAACATGGCATTATTCAAATTAGGCAAAGCTCGGGAGCTGATGCAGCAAATCCGTGAAGAGATTGATGGGCATCTTGATGCTATCAATGAGAACACCGCTGAGATTCAGGCTAATTATTCATATGTGCAGAAATTGGATACTAGGCTTGAGCAAGTGATGGCGCGTTTGGATAAGATCGAAGCGATGCTCCAGGAACAGCCAGAACGCAATACGGTGAAACCGCTTTCGTACCCTGAAAAGCAGGTATTTTTGGTGCTCTACACCGAAGAAAAGCCCCTTTCATATGGGGAGATAGCTCACCGAACAGGTTATTCTGAGGCACTTGTCATGCATCACATTGCTGAACTGATTGAGAAAGGTGTTCCCATCATCAAATCTTATTTCAACACAAAACCCTTGATCAAGATTCACCGCGATTTCAAAGAGTTGCAGGCCAAAGAAAATGTCATTAATTTGTCTCTAAAATCTTTCGTTGAAAACTAAATGTTTTGGTTCTACATCTTGTGATAATAAATTAAATGTTTTAGTTCTCTTTTTTGAAAATATTTGCTAAAACTTTTAGGTGAAAATTAAAGTTTTTGTTAATCCTTCTTAAACTCACTTTTTCAATCTCTTTGGGCTTAAAAACTTCACATAATACATACTATGCGAAGTGTTCGTTAATTCTTTATTAACGTACTTTTGAGTAGTTATAACATTTTAAATAAAAGTTCGTTTATAGAATTGTGTATGGGTAGACCAATCATCACATGCGAGGGCTGCGGCCAACAAAAAGAGAAGCATGCCAAAAACCGATGTAAAAAATGTTATAAGAAAACCTACAAAGCCCCTACTATTACGTGTAAAGAATGTGGCAGACAACGTGAGCATGGTGCGTTTGGTTTATGCAGAACATGTCATATAAGATTACATCATTACGATAAAGTTAAGGAATACAACGCTAGAAAATATCATAAAATACCATTGGAGTTGTACCAAAAACTGATGGCCACAGAATGTCTTATCTGCGGTTTCCGCAAAACGCTTGATCTTCATCACATCGATGGCAACCATGATAACACCGCAGCGACTAACCTGGTCGCTCTCTGCCCAAATCATCATCGGCTACTTCACCACCCAAAATACAAAGAAGAAACTCGGCGCGAATTGCTTAAAGAAGTTGAAACCAGGAATGATTCACCTTGGTTTAGGGAGAAGTTTGGGAATCACTAATTTTTAATCAATCAGGAATTGCCTTCGTTTAATCCCTTGAATCTGCAATCCTTCGTACAACACCTAATGCGGAATTAAACCCATTTTTTGGTTTTGGGAAAACATACTAGATTTTATCCGACGCATGTGGATTGCGAATATTTATAAACAAAAAAGCTATTCTTTTAATCATGTGGGACAAATTTTTGAGGCCAACGAAGAGAAAAGTAACTTTAGCATTCCTACTCACACTCGGTTGGTATCTTCTTGAGCAGATTATAGTTCGGGTAAATCAAAGCAGAGAATCTATCACTATTTTCCTTCCGAACACGACCGAGTTGAATTATTCTCTGTTAATACCTTTCATCATGTTGGCAATTCTTCTATATACGCTCTATAATTATCCTTTGGCTTGTTACATTTCCCACTTAATTGATGTCCGAAAAAGCGGTAAAATAATCCCTTCAAGAAAAAAAGCAAAACTACTTTTATTTGTCATCATTTTTAACCCATTTACTCTTCGATTATTGTTGGCACTCATTTATATGTTATTTGTGGTCATATTTAAATAGAAAGAACGGTTTCTAGGGATGGAACTGAGATTAAGATAGAATATTAAAAAATTATTTCCAAAAATAATTCTTCCCAACAAAAGCAAAAAAAGAAAAACACTTACCACTTTCGTCACTAATAAACGCCTTACTCCACCATCACAAAATCCTTCGGCACCGTCACATCACCATCTTTGACATCAACCGACAGCCGCGTGAACGTGCTTTCCTCAAGAATAATCTCTTGATCTCCTTCAACTTTATAGACCTCGTGTTTGAGCGGCAGTCCAAAATAGGTATCAACATACAGTCTTTCACTGCCGTATTCGATGATTGACGCGCTCCTTCCATATAATGCGCTGGTGCCAGTTACTTGAGCATCGAGGGGCACTTTCTCCAACAACTCTACTGCTGTAAATGGGAGTTCCTCTGCTTCATAATCAGCGGTGTACACCTTTTTATATGCCGGGCTGCACAAACTGCCTGTCTTTACGCATGTAACGAGCGCTGTCTTTGCAGCGTTATCGAGATAAACATTGTCATAAAACACTTCTTTATTCAGTTTCACGGGAGCTATATATACCTTTTTTACTTTATCATTCTTAACAAACACTTCATAATCAGCCTTCACACGATAGTTGCCGAACTCGTCCATGACCTTATAATTGAAGGCGTAGTGATAACTGGTCCTCCCCTTCCCTTTATCGAGGAGCGCTGCAACCTCTTTGTCATATGATGGGGCTGAATCAACTGCACGTTCTGGAGAGACAACTTCTTTGACCTCAGCATCACTTGTCTGTGTTTGGCATGCAGCAAAAAGTGCTATGAAAACAAATCCGACCAACAGTATCTTGTTCATGCAATTCTCTCATTACGAATTGACCAGCACGTACTCTTCCGGCACACTCATATCACTGTCTTTCACATCAATCGACAGCCGCGTGAACGTGCTTTCTTCAAGGATGATCTCCTCGCCATTTTCAATCTTAAAGACCTCGTGCTTGAGCGGCAGGCCGTAATAGGTGTCGATGTACATCCGCTGTCGTCCATACTCAATAAGCAGTGCAGATCTCCCGTAGAGTGACCGGTCACCCACTATATTGGCTTCGGGCGGCACTTTCTCCAGCAAATCAATCGCTGTAAATGGCAGCTCCTCAAACTCAGCAGTGTACACTTTTTCGTATGACGATTCGCAGAGGATATTTCGCTTGACGCATGTTGCAACTGCAGTGCCTGCCGTATTGTCAAGATAGATATTGTCATAAAATAGTTCAAGATCAAGTCTGCGCGGCTCCAAATAGCTCTTCCGTACCTTATCACCCTGCACGAACACTTCATACCCAGCTTCCTCGCGGTAATTGCCAAAACTGTCTCTTACCTTATAACCAAAGACATAATGATAACTCGTCCGTTTCTTCCCCCTTTCGAGCAGCTGCCCAATATTCTGCTGATAGACCTGCACCGATGGCGTTTCCTGAGCTTCGGGCGCCTCAATTATCTGCTTATCCTTTGTACCATCAGTATCCGTAACTACATCTATCTCATCAACTACAGGCTGACATGCAATCAATAGTAGAAGCATTCCGACTAAAACGACTTTTTTCATATAAACCACAATTAATTTTGACTATTTAAATATTACGGCTCACAATCTCAAAAACCTCCTGTTTTTCAAGAAGATCAGTATGCAGTGTGCTTAATGTGGTGCATTCCCCTTTCACCACATAATTGGTTGTCCCCTCAAGCCGCGCGCTCGTCTCAAGCACAACACCATCGCCCTGCTCGCCATCCATATCACATCCTGTCCCCACAATATTATAGATTGGAATGTTCGGCAATCCTCCACTATTCAACTTGTTCATGAACAGGCTGTCTGCATGCATGTCCTTGCACTCTCTGTCTTCACCCAGCACGTCACAATAGCTAGCAACATCACCACTGATACCATGGTTAGGCGTGCCGATCATGATCAATTTTTCCACATTCTCGCTCCCAAATATATGCATATATCTTCGGGCAACCAACCCGCCCATGCTGTAGGCGACAATAGTCACCTTATCTTTTCCGGTTTTTTCCTGCACCAGCTCAATAAGTTCTTTCATGCGCAACGCATACACGTCAATGTTGTCGCTTTTTGTCTGTATCGTGACATAGTTGTCCGGATTCTGAAACCGGTCAAAGTAATAACTCAACCGCAATGTTACAGGCACATTCATCAGCCAACGGGCTGTGTCGCGTGATGTATAGAGTGATATCGAGCCTGCGTTGAGATAGTTTTCTTCTTCAAGCTTGTGCTGGATATCATTAAAGACGTCTAAACTGTATTCATATGAAACATCCTTGCTGACTGCATGCCCGTGAAGGAACACAACCGGATAATTCTCCTCTTTACAATTTGCACAGCATGCTTTACAAATGCCAAACACGCAGCACTGCAACTGCGGCTCATCAAACGTTATTCCTAGATCAACCGGAATAGCCTCAGCGGTGACAACACGCATGATGTTTACCGCGCCAACATCGATATGTTTCACCACACATTCTTCAAACGCTAAGTCAGAGAGTGATGTTACCATGCGCTGAAGCAGTTCGATGGTCGCATTCTGAATTCTTGCTAAATAATTTGTGGTAATGTTCGTCCGAATTTCACTCCAGTTCGCTGTCACATCCGTCGTATTATGAACCATTGTATTGAAATCATGTATCTCAGCGCACGTCTCATTCGCATGAAACACACCAACCGCACGTGCTTCGATTGACGGATGCTTGATGCACTTTCCTGCTGCAGCACAGAGCATCTCTTTTGATATATCAAGCTCAACAAGATTTTTCACCACATTTCGATCTCGCTGTTGCCTGAGCATTCGCGATACATTGAGCAGTGCCGCAGTCTCATTTGGGAGCGTGTGAAATTCCTGAATTGTTTCATTCACCAATGCCCTATCAACAAACAAGCCGTCATTCATGTCCTCAAGCAGATTCTTTATCTCTTGAAGATCATCCACACGCGCATTATGCTTCTTCACTTTTTCATCCACCTCTGCAGAAAGCGCATCTATTTTCTGCTCTGTTTCCGCAAGCGATGCTTTCAGCGCTCCTATTTTTCTTTCAAGTTCACCAAAATCCTGTGTTTTCCATTCCTCGTTCAGTCCGGCAAATTGTGCAGTATTCCTTTCCAGTCTCTGAATAACCGCTGTGCCATTCAAATTAAATGCAGTAAGTGTCGTGTTCAGCGCGTTCAATCGTCCATATAATTTCCCCAATCTTACTTTTAATTGCTCAAGCTGCCATTGGAGCTCTTGCTTCACACCTCTCTCTTCTTCACTTAAATCATAATTCACCACCACAAGCACGTTCTGAACCGTCGGCTTCTCAGTGCTGTCACAAAACACCGATGCTACATTGTGACAGGAAAGTGTGAACCGATAGAGGTCCTGCCCTGCTCCCGTCCGCTGCGGCTCAACAGGATAACTCTTCTCAAATGCCTTGGCATTTTTCCATATGAATGTCTCCTCGTCGATAACTTCATTGCTGCTGATATCCATAAACGTGCTGGTGCACGTTGGCGTGCATAACATGCTGGTAAACACGCGCGATTCAAAAGTGACATTCGCTTGTCCGCCATGGACTAGGGTAAGCGCCTCTTCCTCTGCCTTCACATTCACAATAACTTCATGGCCGGTGAGGAAACTAATAATGGCTGAAAGCTGTGTCCCGAAAAAAAAGACGATGGCAACCACCGTAATAACGAGAAGGAGGAACAGGTATCGACGCTTCTTTGCTATTTTCATAACGAATCCAGCGGGCTCTTCACGCTTTTCAGCTGCGCCGCGCTTACCCTAGTATATATTTGAGTGGTTGAGAGGTCGCTATGTCCCAGCAGTTCTTGAATTTTTCTGATATCAACACCTGCCTCAAGCAGATGGGTTGCAAAGCTATGGCGTAATGTATGCACTTTCACCTTCTTCCTGATGCCGGCGCGCTCTGCTGCAGCTGCAACAAGTTTTTGCACCGCTCTTTTTGACAGAGCACCATGATAGCCGGTAAAAATGCGTCCTTTTTTATTCTCCATATATGTCCGCAGGTTTTTGATAAGCCGCTCGCTCAGTATGAAAAACCTATCTTTTGAGCCTTTTCCTTTCCTCACCCAGCCTATTTTTTCATCTAATTCCAGATCCTCAACGTTCAGGTTGATGCACTCACTTAACCGTAATCCAGATGAATACAACAGCTCCATGATCAATTTATGTTTGCTGTTCGTCGTTGCATCAAGCATCCGTTTCATTTCTTCTTTGCTGAGAACAACCGGAATGTTTTTGGGAACTTTCGGCCGTTTGATCGACATTTTTTTTCCAAGCACCTCTTTGTAAAAGAATTCAAGCGCTGCAATGACCAACGCAATGGTTCGGTTGCTTCGCTCTTTATCAGAGCGCATATGGCCAAGATATTTTTTTAGGTCCTCTTCCTCAACATCCTCCGGCTTCTTTTGGATGAATTCAAGGAACTTTTTGTTGTAGAAAAGGTATGCAATGATCGTGTTCTTGCTCAGCCCTCTTATTTTTAATTCGTTTTCCAACTTGTCCAAAGCATACCGTTTTGGAGCACTCTCAGAAATCGCTATTTTAGCTGATGCAAGATTGGCGATTTCTGAAGTCTCAATCATAAATTCGCTTAATCTCTTGGATTATTTAAATGTTGTTTTCACAAAGAAAAACTATCCAAAATAACTCGGCTGCTTCTTTTTCTGCAAATCAGACGTCTTCCGTGCCTGCAGCATAAGGTCTTTCAACTTTCCCTCAAACTGCTGCGCCTGCTTCAGCAATGGCTTCGGATCAACTGCGAGATTGAGATACACATCAAGCGCCTTGATGATCTCTGCGCTCGACTTGCTGTCGGGCAATTGTGATTGTGTCTCTGCAAAAAATGCAGTAATTGGCGTTGCATAGTCTTCCCTTCGCGCAAGCAATGCGCCTGTTACACCAACAACGATGCCCTCTTTCAGTGGCTTTGCCGACCGCTCTAATTTTTGCTTGTTCTTATCACTGGTAGTGTAATAAAAAACATTTGCCGTTCCTGTTGGCTTCATGCTGCCCACGCCTTCAATCGAGATGATTTCTTTCGCGCTTAACTGCTGCGCGATGTCTTGGATCACATCCGCCATATCCCAGCCCGTGCCCTTGCCTAAGCTGATCGAATGAATGATGACTATGTTGTATTTCTTGTTGTAATGGATGCTTATTGGCTCAACCACCTTGCTGCCATGCACGGCAATGATTGCCGGTACATCATCCACAATAACGCTGCCGATCTTTTCTGTTTTCAGATGCTCGGTAAGAAATTCCGTGGTAATGGTTCCCACTAACCCGATACCGGGAAACCCCTCGATAATCGTAACCCCTTTTGGCTTTTTCTTTAAGACAAGCTTTGTTGTCATTAGAAAAGAGAAAGGGTGAAGGTTATATAAATGTTATTGGTTAATCAGCCGATACTTAACAGCCCAAAGTTACCAGTCACAGGTTAACCAATACCCTTCCACAGAAAAACTTAAATAGTTAACAGGACTTCACCCCACAAAAGGTGATTTCATGAACAAGAACACAAAAATATACAGTGTCCTCATTTTATCATTATTGTTGCTGAGCGTGTACGCAGTTGGTGTTGCGGCCGATTCTCTTGGAGAGATCTATGAAAAGATTACAGACAACAAATATCTCCAATTTTTAACCGTCGATCTTGCTGAAGAAATTGTGGGCAAGGACCCAGGAAGCGTCAAGCCGGAAGTCATATTTTTCATTAAGATAATTTATGGGTTCTTGATATTTATCGTTCTGTTCCTTGCATCAAAACAGATTCCGCACCTCAAAGAACATTATAGAATCCAGATGGCAGTTACACTGATTATTTCTCTCATCGCAACCTTATCTACTCCAAAGGCATTGCTTGTAAATTTATTCAAAATTTATGGCGGTGTGTTCTTATTTGCCTTCTTGTTGCTTCCCCTAGTTGGGCTGTACATCTTGTTATTTTTGGCTGAAGGAAAAGATCGTATCCATCATGCCGCTCGCGCATTAATCACCATCCCTCTCATTTGGATATGGGGGCGAGTTGACCCCGTATGGGAAACTTACAAATTGCCTGCTGCATTTCTTCCTGACTTGGCATGGTTCATTATGGGTGCTTATCTTGCATGGCAGATTATTGGAATAATTATAGGTTCGGAACATAAGGGGAAGCTTGAGGGGCTTGGAAGTGTTGCTGGAGCAGGCATTGGTCAGAAGCTTAAAAGCAAGTGGGCCGGCAAGGGAGAGGAAGATGAAAAAGAAGTGAAGTTAGAGTTAGGTGTTGCCCGAACATTCCTGCTAAATGCTATTACGGCAGGAGAAAAAATAGTCGACGAAGGCTTTGCCCGTAAGACGCCCGCTGCAGTTAACAATGTGAAAGCTGATCTTACAAAAATGCGCTCTGCAGTGAAGAAAGCGCGCGAAGAATTGATTGCCGCACAGGAAAACGCAGTGGGAAGCAACCGGACAAATTTGCGCAGATGGTCGAACTATACAATGCGTATCATGACTAATCTGGACGAGGCCTTTGGAAGGACTCCATTGCCAACAGATGCAAACTGGGACGATAAAGTGAGATTCGTCAAGGAAAAAGTAAGTGAAGAAATTGGACAGTGTGGAGCGGTAGTTGAATTTATCGATGAACTGCGCCAGTCTGGCTCAATTACTGAACCCCCTGCTGCTGGTGGCGGCGGAAGCACGTAGCTTCTCATAAACATGCATCTGTTCTTCCATAACTTTGTTTAAGCTGTATTTCTCTGCAACAAGCCGTCTGCCGGTTTTTGCAATTAAATCGAGCAATTCAGGGTCGGTAGAGTCCAGTGCCCAGCCAACTGTTTCCGCGATGCCGCGCGGGTTTCTCATTTCTGGCTTGATGCCAATTCCCGCACCATGAGAAAGGTACAGCTCATGTAATGCGGGAGTCCTTGTCATAATTGGGATACGCTCATGGTTCAAAGCCTCAGCAATCGCCAGACAAAAGCTTTCATCCTTGCTGGGAACTACAAGAAAATCACACCAATCGTAGTTATCCGCCATTTTTGCGCTGTCTACCCAGCCAGTAAATGTTATTCTGTCCAAATGTTTGTCACTTCTTGCCCTGCCAAATTCACGCTGAAAGAGCGCTTCAGCCTTCTTCTTGTACTTATCAACCGTAATTCCTGCTCTGTCTCCGCCTGCTATCTTAACCTCAGTATCTGGATGTGCTGTTAAAATGCTTGGGAGTGCTTCGATGAACTCATCGATGCCTTTCTCATGTGCAAAACGTCCTGAATACAGAACTCTTTTTTTCTTTGGTCGTGCTGTAACTTCAGGAATGATATCTACACCATTGTAAACTACAACATGCTTGCCAGCATCGCGTGCAGCGTATTCTGCGATGATTTCATCCTTATAGGCACCATTCATGTGCTGAACAACATCTGCAACCTCCATGACTCTTCCTTGGCGGTGTATGGCCGATCCCCAGTACGTATCCACAAATCGGGCAGGCGTTTCTCTCATACCATTTTCAATCATTTTTTCGATTTCTGTGCGATCATTGGCATCTTCACATCTTTCTAAGTGTGCACTTAATTCTTTTTTAACACTCGAATGGCACGTGTTAACTACCTTAGGGCATCTGCCTTCCCTCCTCAAAGCGTCGAGTGCTTCTAACATGCGATAGGACGGAACTCCATGGACATGAAGAATATCCTGCTCGCTGAGCGTATCTTGTAAATCTTTTCTTGAATGGGTGAATGAATCGAATTCACGTCCTTTAAGCGCTTCATAGCCAAACTTTCCCATCTCACTTGCATATGTTTTCATAACAGAACTGCTGTAACTTCTCTTGTTGAGTCCCTTATCAAGGTAGCTGAGCACGGTGCCTATCCCGCCGTTAAGTACATTGCTGTTTACAATATGTAGTATTTTTGTCATCACTCATTGATGGCTGCTTTCTATATATAAAACTTTCTATTTTTACCATCTAACAGTGGTTACTTTTAGCTGTTATACAATGTGTTCTTTAGATTGTACTTCAATCATTAAAGAAAATGTAGTTGCAAGCAGCGCTCATACCTGCGCAAGTCTTTTATGTTTTGCTCTTGATACTACTTCTATACTGTTTACTTTGTTCGATTCAGTTCTTGCAGCCTTCTCGATTGCTTCTGTCAGCTTTGCAGCACTTTCCAGTGTTTTTATGATGTTATTAGCCGATTTCAGCAGTGGACTGATCTTTTGAGTAAGCTTCACTGCTGCCTCGATATTCTTCAACAAGTCTGGAAGGTTTCGCTCCAACATTTGATGAAGCTGATCAATAATGGCAAGAATGTTGCGGTTCACACGCATGATATTATCCTGTACGGCTGCTATCCGTCGAACAGCACGTGAAGCTTCACTGTTTATTGCACCGGATACATCTATTTTAGTTTTACCTAACAATTCCAACAACTGGGAAATTCCGGTTTCACCACCATGAATCTTAGCATTATTCATCATGGATTTTCTTGTCTTTTCAAGTGAGCCCATTATTTCATTTTGTGAAACTTGAGCTTTAACAGTTTCAATCTCTTCTGGGACTCTTGCGAGGGAATCTTTTACTTTCTTGAAACACACCGCGAACGGATTTCGTGCTTCCTCAGGCAGTTTGTTGATAACGAGCGAAATCAGGTCTAGCTTTCTGTTTACACTGTTTAAGTCGATTTGTGAAGCCTCAGTAAGAATCTCAGCGATATTTTTGATGGTTGATTCTACCTTCTCATTGAGTTGGTCCATACGTGATTTTATCTGATCATTTGCTGCTTTGAAATTATTCTCAAGCTCAGTTATTCTTACGAGAAGATCATTTAACACTCCCCTATGGTTTGCAGTCAAGCCTTGCGTCTTCATTTCTTCCAGTGTTTTCTTTAGTCTATCTTGAATCTGGCCAAAAAAATCTTGCAAATCGACAAGGTAGTCAAGCAACTGCTGTTCATTCTGATATATCAGGTAACACAAGCTTCTCACTTCAATTGCGAGTTTCACTATAATGTGCGCCTCTTTGTCAAGCCCAGCAAATTTTATTGTTTGATCGTCACGCAACTGTTGTATACTCTGCAAAACCTTAGGGCTGCCCTTCTCCTCTCTACTTTGAAAAAATGCAGAAACGAGAGTGCTCCATCTCTTTTCCATCCACCAAAAGAAAGCTTAATTCTTTTTAAGCTTTGCTATTTCCACAAACCTTATAAAACCAAAACAATTACCAAACAAAAAGGTGATTTTCATGCAAAAGTTAAACAAAAGGGGCCAGCTTGGCTGGATTGAAATGAAATTCTTTATGAGCGGTTTATTGATTGGAGTCATAGTAGGTCTCGTGCTTGCATTTCTCAGCTGCTCGACAACAGTGTTGCCAAAAGTAGGGTTTATCTGCGGCGGCTAATTTTTTCTTTTATATGTTTCTAAACTATACACTTTCGTGTGTATAAATTTTCAATAAAAACAAGCATTTACCCTACCATGACTTCCGTCCCTAAGCTCTGTCCCGGCAATCCCTTCTCAAACACAACTCGGACAGCTCCTTTTCCTCCATGCGCCTTGCTGACATAGCCGGCAATCACGACTTTCTTCTTCCCTTCAGGATTTGTCCACGAAACCTTCTTCCCTTCCAAAGAAACAGCTTTCTCCTTATTATCAACGCCATCAACGATAACGATCATGTGATTGCCATACTTCGTCCTGAATGTTCCCCGAAAAGCAGCTATTTTTCCGTTCATAAGCAGCTCAAAACGGGACTTATTTAAAAATCTTGTGATGAGCTTAAAAAGAAAAGGTTTATTAATAATCCGTTAATTATTATAATTTATATAAAACATATAATATGACCCAAACACTAGGAAATTATACGGGTGTTGAACGGCTGCCAGTCTTTCACCGGCCTATGTACAAAGCGCTGGCACCGACTGGTGAAAAAGTAGTTCTCAAAAGCAGCGATCATGAGGACTATACGGAAGATGCCCTTCAAGCCAAGTGTCTCCTTCGGCATGAAGAGACAGTGCTTCACGCAGTAGAAGGTCATCCTTCAATCTGTAGGGTAGTTGAATACGTTTGGGGGACTCCTCATGATCTTCTTGTCCTTCGTCATGCCGGCGATAAAACTCTGGCGGATGTTAGTCCACAAGAAACAGCATTGATTGCAAGAGCATTGGCATCGGTGAGCGATGCTTTGCTGCATACGCATGCACAGGATGTTATCCATCGTGATATAAAACCAAAAAACATAGCAATCGACGAAAATGGAAATGCTACACTCATTGATTGGAACGCAGCCTACAGAGAAGCCTGCCCTATGCCTTACTGGGTTCCTGTCGGCACTGGGGGATACATGGGACCAGAGCAGGTTATTAACAGAACACCTTTTCGTGAAAATGACGTCCATGGATTGGGTGCAACATTTTACCGTGCGATGACTGGCACTCCTGCTTTCAAATTTCCGAAGAGAAAATCACTTCCATCAACATTAAGTAAAGACAGAATCCAGCAAAATTTTGACGCAGTCCATACAGAGCGTATGCACGGAGATCAATATTTGTTCTTGCATCCCCATTTTTCATTGGAAGCAGTTAAACCTTGGCGCAGAGTGGGCGAACTCATTGTTGCATGTTTTAGCAACCCTGATCTGCGCCCCGGCATGCGCGAAATCAGAGACACAACCATTGAACAATTCGGTTTGGAAGGGAAGTTTTCATGAAGGATTCAGCTCTAACTCAAGTAGGTCTAGTGGACACGAGTCACGTATCGCTCGTAGAAGTTGCATCGCTGCAACCCACAGGGCATTACACACATTCGTGATGTTCTGTGATTACACTAAAAACCAAATAATCACCGGCAGCAACAAACATCCCATCGCCTCGCTTCGTGAGACATTGGCAAGCGGTGCAATCATCCCCACCAATGTCGACACAATCACCACCAAAACACCAGCCCATCCCGATATCACCGGCACAAGCACAAGGATCAGTGCAATAACCCCAACACACAACCATTCATATCTCACCAATTTCATCCACTGCGCAAACTTCTTTGCAAAAAACAATGTCAACCACACCGCTAAACCACCGGAAATCAATGCAACGACAAGAAACAGTACAAAGTGCTGGAACGTAATAACTTCCAGCAGCTCGCGCACCGCAACAATCGCGCCGCTGCGCGCCTTGTCGAGCGCATAAAACGTCACCAAGCTCATCACCATGTTTGCGGTGTCAATGCCTCCAACCAACACCAAAAAATTCTTGTTTTCCGCGTTTAGGAGCTGGGTGCCAATCACTGCTGCCTGTGCGCTCCCCAATCCGGGAAAGAATCCAACAAAACCACCCACAAGCGATGCAACGCCAACCGATGCAATCACTTGTCTTTTCTGAATAAATGTCCGCTGCTGAATCCGTTGCGGCGGAATGACTGCCTTCTCGTTCAAACTAATGATGAGCGTCGATAACCCAAACAATCCTGACAATAAGGGGAACAACGGCTGTGGGATGCCTATGTTTAACACGATCAACCCCAGCACCCCGCTGAGCAAAAACAAAAACCCTGCAACGAGCCGCTTTTCTTCCCTATAAATCATCCATAACACAACCGCAACCAACAGCCAGCCGATGAATGGTTGTAGTATGTTCTGCAGCGTTCCCATGACAAGGAGCAGCAACGGCGCAACCGCCAAAATCACCAACAAGCTCCAAAAGCTGCCGATGACCGTCAATTTGACCGCTTCATACCCTCGCCCGCGCAGCAGCATCCGATGTCCAGGCAATACAGTCAGCACTTGTGCAGTATCAGGCGCTCCTAAATAGATGGACGGAATTGCATTCAGAAATGTATGCACGACTGCCATTGCGATGATAAAGACTGCTAAAGTGACAACATCAACAAAGCCGAGCAGCCAACCCGACAGGCTAAGCAGTGTTGCTGACACAAGATTGACATGGATGCCGGGAGTCAAGCCGGTGAAGATTCCTGCTCCTATCCCTAGTGCAGTTGCGATGAGAATTTCAAGGAACATATTGTTGATATATCTTGCTTGTTATTATTTTTTACTGCATTATTGCATAATTCTCCACCAAAACCTTTATAATACACCTATTTTTCCTCACCCCCGCAAAAAGGTGATACCATGAGAACAGTCTGTATTTACAATCATAAAGGCGGTGTTGGAAAGACAACCACTGCAGTGAACTTGGCAGCCGGCCTATCCCGCAGAGACAAGAAAGTACTGCTTATTGACCTTGATCCGCAGGGCAATATCGATGTTTCTTTGAAATTAAAAGCAGAACACAGTCTCTATGACGCGATGACGGGTGCAATTCCAATCAAACAATGTATTATCAACGTCGCAACCAATTTCGATATTATCACCTCCCGCGAGACGCTGGCAAAGGCTGAATATTATTTGTCCAACCAGAACAACTCACGACTGTTATTGAAAGATCTTCTCGGCAAAATTACGGGCTATGACTATCTGATCATCGACTGCCCGCCATCGCTCGGCGTCCTGAACCAGAACGTGCTTGCCTTCTGCAAGGAAATATTCATTCCGGTATCAACTGATTACCTTGGCTTTGACGCGTTGCAGAAGATGCGCGCGGTCATCCAAAAGATTAACGAAAGTTACAACCACAACATCCAGATAACGCGCATCATTCCTACATTATACGATAGGCGCAACAAGATCTGCAGGGAAACACTGACCGACATCCAGACCGAATACCCAAAAATGACCAGTTATCCCATCCGCATGAACACCAAGCTGAAAGAGGCCCCTAAACATGGTAAGTCTATCTTCAAGTACGCCGGCTCAAGCATCGGTGCGCGAGATTATGCGCAGCTTGTTGAAGATGTCATCATCATGGAGCGCATGCAGATAGCAGCGGAGATGGGGATTTAACTTAATTTATTTTTAGTTTGTAACTATCCGTTAGTGGTAAAAATAGTAAAGTTTATAAACCTTCGTGCTTAAGTGGTATCCTATGGACATCAATGAGATGTTTGAACGGACTGCGGTCGTGAAGGGCGAAGAAAACATCGTCACGCTACTCGCAATGCTCTTACTACAACGCCCTGCATACGAACGAGCGCAACTCGTGGGCGGTTTTGCTTCAAAACTGATGTGCAATCCCGAGTATAAGGGAAAAATTCCTAAAGCGACTGATCTTGACTTTATTTTTAGGAATGCTCCAGAAAAATTAGTAAAAGAACTGAAATCCCGCCAGCTTATAGATCGGGCGGAGCGGCGCTACAGCATTATGGGCATAAGGGATGGCGGTGTGGAAGAAACTGTTAACCATAGTGAGCATCTCGTATACGACTTACCTGAAGAGAAATTCGATTTAGTTGACACATTCATAGGAACGCTGGGCGGGTTGGTTCTGCCTGACGATTTGGCGCCAACAACTTTCGACTTTGATTTAGGTACGAGAGCACATAGGCTGTCAATTACGCATCCAGGCTTTCTCGCTGCCGCTTGCTTGTATGCAACCAGCGACAAAAGACTCAGTAGGCTGAGATATCTGCTTGAAAGTGCAGAGAGAGGAAACGCCTTTGGAAAAACATACGATGTTCTGAAAGAGGGCTGTAAAAAGACACTCGATGCCAACAAACTGGGAGCACAAGAGTTAGACGTCGCTGCACGGAAAGTTGCTCATCGATATTGCCACATTCCATTGTATCGCGATTTCATGCAGAAAATGTTAGCGTAACTACTTCACCTCTACCCTATTCCCGATGATCTCCTTCTTCCCTTGATATTCTTCTAAACTCCCCACAATAGTCACTACATCCCCTTCCTTCACATCAACCTTGCCGTCTTTAAACAACACCACGGTCACTTTCTCGATCTTCTCTTCTGCAATCTCCAGAAACATGACTTTATCTGCATCACTCGCCCTTAACACAACTCCGGTCACTTTGACTTCCTTCCCTTCAGGCATCTCATCGAGCTGGGCAATCACCTGTTCTCCAACAGACAGCTGGGATGAAACAAAAAAGAGCACCACTACTCCAATCACTGATCCAAGCAGCGCAATCCGAAGCAATGTCTTGTCATGCATTAAGATATAAAAACCAATGTTCTTTTTATTCTTTTACCACAATCTTTATATTCCCCCATCATCCATTTAAAAAAATGACAAAGAGGTTGCAAAGCCCCAGTTCTATCAACACCTACAGGCAATGCCCAAGAAAATATTACTACAACTATATTAAAAATCTCCCGACCAAGCCAACCATCCATCTCGTGCGGGGGAAGATAACACATTCCGTGCTTGAAAATTTCTTTGACATTGATATCACTAACATAACGATGAAAAATTACAAGGAAGAGCTGCCAAAAAGGCTTCAGCAGCTTTTCCTGAGAGAATGGACGCAAAACCAATCTGAAATCAGAAAATTCACAACAACGATTGACCAGGAGCGCTTTTACTTTTCCGAGACCCTGCTCATGCTTTTAAACTGGGTCAATTATTTCATTAAAAAAGTAGAGAGCTTCACCAACCTTTCTTTTCATGACATTTTCAAAAAACTCACGCCATTGCGTGAAAAACAGTACATATCCTACGATCTCTACGTCCATGGTTTTATCGATGCCATCGAGCATCATGGTGACCAGGTTCACATCATTGACTACAAGACAAATACGCATCTCGAAATCAGTGAAGAGCAGCGCCTGCAGCTTGCGATCTATGCCTTGCTCTACAGAGAAACCCACGGAAAGATCCCAGACAAGGCAGGCATTTTTTTCCTCCGCTCAAAGCCAAAACATATCACTGTCTCGCCCGAGCTTCTCGATCAGGCAGTCCATGAGATTAACCTCATCCATAAAAACACGCAAAGCACGAAAATAGACGATTACCCGCTGAAGCCCGGGCCATTGTGCAATTGGTGTGATTTCTACGGCATTTGCTTTGAGCAGAAGACAATCAAAGATTATGAAGCTGCTGCGCAAGCAATAGAACCAGAACAAAAGCTCCAAGAATGATGATGTTGCTGATGATGAAGCCCTTTCTCGTGCCGTGATGGTCGCGCAGCATACGCGTGAACTGCCCAACAAAAAAAGCATAGAGGTTAATTCCCAAAAACAAACTGACAATAGCTACCATAGGATCTAAAACACATCATTTTTTTATAAACCTTTGCATCAAAACGTTTATAAACCACATCAAAAAGTATACACAGATGGCAGAAGAATTTGACAGCACAGCAGACATTAAAGTCCCTGAGCAAACAATTAGCCAGGTAATTGGCCAGGATGAGGCTGTTGAAATAGTGAAAAAAGCTTCTCTCCAGCGCCGTCATGTTCTGCTGATTGGTGATCCGGGAACTGGAAAAAGCATGCTTGGATTAGCGTTAGCAGAGCTTCTTCCAAAATCGAAACTAACGGATATTGTTGCACTTCCCAATCCAAACGATGAAAATGTTCCTTTAATCAAGGAAATTGTCGCAGGCAATGGCCGCGAAATCGCACGGAAAGCACAGCTTCAAAGCACGAAACTCTTTAAGAATCAGAACCTTTTCATCCTTATCCTCATTATTGTTTCTAGCATACTCCCGTATTACTTCTGGCGCACCGGCGCCCTTTCCGATATCGTCTACGCGGCATCAATGATTACAGGTATCATTTTTATCGTCGGTTTCCTGTTATTCCTCAACCTTGGTGCACGTTCGCTCACCAACAAAATTGAGATACCAAGAGTTATTGTCGATAATTACAACCAGAAGCATGCGCCATTTTATGACGCAACCGGCGCACGTGCAGGCGCTCTGCTGGGCGATGTATTACATGATCCGTTCCAAAGCGGCGGTTTAGGCACGCCTGCAAACCAGCGTGTCGTTGCAGGAATGATTCACAAAGCTCATAACGGCGTGCTGTTCATCGATGAGATCGCAACCCTTCACCCACGAACACAGCAGGAACTTCTCAGCGCATTGCAGGAGAAGAAATTTCCCATTACTGGACAGAGTGAGCGTTCAGCAGGAGCAATGGTGCGCACCGAGCCGGTGCCATGCGATTTTGTTCTTGTCGCCGCAGGAAATGTGGAGACATTAAAGCACATGCATCCTGCGCTGCGCAGCAGAATACGCGGCTATGGCTATGAAGTTTTTATGAATGAAACCATGCCTGATACCAAGGAGAACCGACTGAAGATTGCACGCTTTATCGCGCAGGAAGTGAAGAGAGATGGCAAGATTCCTCATTTCAGCAAAGAAGCAGTGCACGCAATGATTGAGGAGGCGAGAAGGAGTGCCAACCACAAAGGCCACCTGACACTCCATCTGCGTGGATTGGGTGGAATTGTTCGTGCTGCAGGCGATCTTGCAAGTGAAGACAAATCAAAATTCGTTCAAAAGGTTCATGTGACGCGAGCAAAAAAAGTCGCACGCCCGCTGGAGCAACAGATAGCAGACAAGTATATTGAACGCAAAAAAGAATACGAGGTTATTGTGACAACCGGCCAGCGCATTGGCCGTGTCAATGGTTTAGCTGTTATTGGCTCAGGAACTGCGCACAGCGGCATTCTGCTTCCTATTGAAAGCGAGATTACACCGGGCGGCAGGGGCACACAGATAACTGCGACTGGTAAGCTGGGCGAGATTGCAAAGGAAGCGGTCCAAAATGTCCGTGCGATTGTCATGAAATATTTTGGCGAGGATATCAAGCAGAAATATGACATTTTTGTCCAATTCTTGCAAACCTATGAAGGTGTTGAAGGTGACAGCGCTAGCATTGCGGTTGCAACTGCAATCATCTCTGCGTTGAAGGGAGTCCCGGTTCGCCAGGATACTGCCATGACTGGCTCGCTGAGCGTTCGTGGTGATGTGCTTCCGGTAGGTGGAGTTTCAAGCAAAGTCGAAGCTGCAATAGAAGCTGGAGTAAAACGCATTATTGTGCCCCATTCGAATCTGCAGGATATTGTCATCAGCAAGGATAAGCTAAAGGATGTGACCATTCTGCCGGTTGAAAAAATAAGCCAAGTGCTGAAAGAGGCGCTGGTATGGGACGGCAAAAAAGCAATATTAAAGCAGCTTGAGATTGCTTAATTATAAGAATTGTAAGCGAAATATTTTTATATAATTTTTACTTACATAAGTCAATGGTAGAAAATATCCATAAAATAAATGAATGTCCTGACTGCGCTGATCCCGATGTTGTCTATAATGAGCGCAAGCAGCAGGTGGTGTGTAAAGCTTGCGGATTGATCTATGAGCCGCTGACGCCAAAGGATGAGGAAACATATCTTGGTTTAGGAAAAGAAGTGAACTCAAAAAGCGCAAAGAAAGCGAAAAGACGCTAGCACCAATCCACGGTAACTTCATCTGTTCTCCAATAAGGCATCATTTTCGTCTCATCCACGTTCTGCTGTTTGCCTGCGTTATATTCAAGCCATCCCTGCCACGCAATCATCGCGCCATTGTCAACTAAAAACTCTTTCTCTGGCACAAAAAACTGCGCACCTCTCTCCTTGCACATAACTCTGCACATCTCCTGCAGCCGCGCGTTGCACGCAACACCACCACCCAACACTAATTCTTTCTTGCCGGTATGCGCCATTGCACGCTCTGCCACTTCAACAAGCATGGCAAAAACCGTCTCTTGTATCGAAAACGCAAGTTCCTCATATCTATACTTCTTTTCTTTTATTTTTCTAACAATGTTAGTGAACAGTCCTCCAAAACTTACGTCCATCCCCTTTACCGTATACGGAAGTTCAATGAACTCTTTCCCATTCAGTGCCAGTTTTTCCAGCAATGGCCCACCAGGGAAACCCAAGCCCATCTCACGCGCGATGCTGTCTAAAAAATTTCCCACGCCCATGTCAAGTGTTTCACCAAACACCCTATACTTGCCACCTTCGAGTGCAATAACTTGTGTATTCGCACCGCTTGCATACAACAATACGGGATCTTTTGCTTTCGTACGCAATTTTCCCACACTGAGATGTGCAATGCAATGGTTGACGCCGACGATTGGCTTATTATGCTTTAACGCCAAGCAGCGTGCAATGAATGTGCCCACGCGCAAACAATTACCTATGCCTGGACCTTGAGAGAATGCAAAAATATCAACCTCTTCCAGTTTTATTTTTGCAGTGCGTAGCGCGTCGCATAAAACTTTTTCCCAGTGATCGAAATGATGCTCTGCAACCTCAGCAGGAATCATGCCAGAATGTTCAGTGGTGAAGGCTTTCTTTGCATTAGCTAGCACTTTTCCTTCACTTGTGACAATGCCAACGCCGAAGGTGTGTGCGGTTGTTTCGATGCCAAGGGTGATCATAAATCTATGAGCATAGCTCACGCTATTTAAAATTTTTCAAAAAAAAAGAAAAAAATGTAACAGAAAACCGAAGTTTTCTGAAACAAAATGTAATGAAAACCGTGTACACAGGAAACCAAATATGGACGTTAGTAACCGCGTGCTGAACATCTCGCCGAAGCTCGATGCGTACACACCGGTTCTATCAAACCGCTGTTTTTGCGGTGTCCGAAGGTATCTTTTTTCAAGGGGGGTTTCATGCTTAGATGCTTTCAGCATTTATCCCGTAACACGTAGCTGCCCGGCATGCCTTATCAGACAACCGGTAGACCAGAGGTGTCGAGCCCCCGTTCCTCTCGTACTAAGGGACCCTTCCTTTCAGATACCCAACATCTCCAATAGATATCAAACCAACTGCCTCACAGCGTTGTGAACCCAGCTCACGAACCCTTTTAATGGGTGAACACCCCCACCTTTGGGCGCTTCTGCACGCCCAGGATAGGATGAGCCGACATCGAAGTAGCAAACCGCGCCGTCGATGTGAACTCTCGGGCGCGACGACTCTGTTATCCCCGGAGTAACTTTTCGGTCATCTCTAGCCCCCATCAAGGAGGACATAGAGGTTCGCTAAGCCAGACTTTCGTCTTTGGATACCGTTCTGTTGGGAATCCAATCAGGCTAGCTTTTGCCTTTGCACTCAACTCTCGATTTCTGACCGAGATGAGCTAACCTTTGGGCGCCGATGATAAGTTTTCATCGGCGTGCCACCCCAGCCAAACTGTCTGCCTGCCATTGTCCCTTTATCAGGTAAGCAACGCAGATTCTGAAAAGTGGTGTTACATCGTTGCCTATCACACACCCGGAAGTGTGTGCATGACGGCTCCCACTTACACTATGCAGCAAAATCCGCGTTACAGCAACAGGCTACAGTAAAGTTTCACGGGGTCTTCGCTTCCCATTGGAGATCTCTGGCCTTTGCACCAGAATAGAAAGTTCGGGAGTTTGGAGTTAGGGACAGTGGCGACCTAATTACGCCATTCATGCACGTCGTCAATCAAACGACAAGGCATTACGCTCAACTGTTGCTTTTGTGACCTTCATTTTGAAGGCGGACCAATTTGGTCTCCACACGTCACCATGTGGTTCGGACTATATCTTGCCCATTACTGGGCTCTGGCGTATAGTCTCTGAGGATTCCACTCATTTCTGAGATGGTCTTTCCTGCTGATTGTCTCTTCAAGCGTATTTTTAGTTTTTATACTCCGTCACCGGAATATTTTCCTAACGCTTTTCGTCGAGATATTTCAGCATATAGCCAGATTTTTATCCCACATTTCTTGGCGCTTCCGTATTTCTGTTTAACTCGCGGGTCTTAAAGCAGCGTTATCTACCTTAAGAGAGTTATAGTTACCCCCGCCGTTTGCCAGCTCTTAGGCCCGTTGA